>NZ_JAYRVJ010000304.1:0-3330 GCF_041918635.1 Promineifilum sp. (SeqCode) | reverse complement strand
GCCGGCGTGGCGCGCCGACGCGGCCGTGGGCAAGACCCTCGTCTCCAGCTCGATGATCGACCGCGTGACGGCCCATCTCGGCCGGCGGCTGGCCGAGGTGCCGGTCGGCTTCAAGTACTTCGTCGATGGGCTGCTGAGCGGCGACTACGGCTTCGGCGGCGAGGAGAGCGCCGGCGCGTCCTTTCTGCGGCGCGACGGCTCCGTCTGGACGACGGACAAAGACGGCTTCATTATGGATCTCCTGGCAACCGAGATTATGGCCCGCACCGGTCGCGACCCGGCCGAGCATTACCGCGCTTTGACGGAGCAGTTCGGCGACCCGGTCTACCAGCGCGCCGATACGCCGGTGACGCCTGAGCGCAAGGCAGTGCTGAGCGACCTATCGCCCGACCTGGTGCGCGCCGACACCCTGGCCGGCGAGCCGATCACGGCCAAGCTGACGCGCGCCCCGGCCAACAACGCGCCCATCGGCGGGCTGAAGGTCGTGACCGAGAACGGCTGGTTCGCCGCCCGTCCCAGCGGCACGGAGAACATCTACAAGGTCTATGCCGAGAGCTTCAAGGGACTCGACCATTTGCGGCAAATTCAGGCCGAGGCGGGGACGATCATCGACGACGCCTTCGAGGCCGCTGGGGTATAAGAGGAGGAATCCGCAGATTCTCGGAACCTCACGCAAAGATCGCTAAGTGCGCCAAGGACGCAAAGATAAGTTTTACTTGGCGTTCTTTGCGCCCTTCGCGATCTTTGCCTGAGGTTCTTAATCCTTCAACTCAGGCAGAGTAACGCAAGTGAGCGAGTCGTTTATCGCGCGGTATGGGCCTTGGGCGCTGGTCACCGGCGCGTCGTCGGGCATCGGCCGGGAGTTCGCCCGGCAACTCGCGGCGCGCGGGCTGAACGTGCTGCTTGTCGCCCGAAGGGCGGAGCGGCTGGCCGAGCTGGCCGAGGAGTTGACAGGGCTGGGTGTCGCGGCGCGCCCCGTCCCCGTTGACCTGTGCTTCGACGGCTTCCTCGACTCCATTCGCGCCGCCGCGGCCGGCCTGGAGGTCGGCCTGCTGGTCAATAGCGCCGGCTTCAGCCTGACCGGCCCCTTCCTCGACATGGATCGCGACGACATGGCGCGCCTGTTGAACCTCAACTGCCGCGCGCCGATGGCGCTGACCCGCGAGTTCGGCCCGGCCATGCGGGCGCGGCGGCGCGGCGGGGTTGTGTTCGTGAGCTCCGTCACCGGCTTCGTCGCCACGCCGCAGTGGAGTCTCTACGCGGCCACCAAGGCGTTCGACCTGCTGCTGGGCGAGGGACTGGCCGCCGAACTGCGCGCCGACGGCGTAGATGTGCTGACGCTGGCCCCCGGCACGACGCGCACCGAATTCCAGGACGTGGCCGGCATCGACGACTTTATGGGCATGGAGGCCGCGGACGTGGTGGCCCACGCGCTGGGGCGGCTGGGGCGGGCGGACGTGGCCGTGCCGGGCTGGTTCTATCGCGGCGGCATCTTCGCCACGCGCTTTTTGCCACGTGGGGTCAATCGGGCCGTGTTCGGCCGGCTGCTGGCGGCGATGCGCAAAGAGTAATCCACAGATTACGCAGATGAAGAAAAGAGGAACACAGAGGGACACAGAGAGTACACGGAGAGACACAGAGAAAGAGGTGTTCTTCCTCTGTGGAACTCTGTGTCCGCTCTCTGCGGAACTCTGTGTCGCTCTTCAGGCATTGATCAGGTGGGAGACGAAACTGAGTGAGTAAAGGCGACGCCGGGAAGGGGAAACCGAATGAATTCGGTTACTACGAACGGTGGGCGTGGCTCTTTCCGGTAGTCGTGGTGTTGGTCGCCTGCCTGGCGGCGTGGCCGGCGCTGTCACAGCCGGGGCTGCTCAACACGCGCGGCGGCGGCGACAGTCCCTTCCTACTGCAACGCCTGCACCAACTGACGACGGCGCTGGCCGATGGGCACTTCCCCGTCCGCTGGATGCCCGACGCCAACTACGGCTACGGCTACCCGTTCTACAACTACTACGCGCCCCTCTCCATCTACGTCGCCGCCGTCTTTCGCTTCGCCGGCTTCAGCTTCGTGCGCGCTATTCACCTGGCGCAACTGGCCGGCTTCGTCGTGGCCGGGCTGGGCGCATTCCACCTGGGGCGGCGCTGGCTGGTATCGCCCTGGGCTGGACTGCTGGCCGCCGTCGCCTACACCGTCGCCCCGTTCCACCTGGTCAACGTCTACGTCCGCGGCGACTCGCTGGCCGAGTTTTGGGCGATGGCGTTCTACCCGCTGGTCTTGCTGGCCGCCGATGGGTTGCTGGGCGACGGCCGACCGCTGACGGCGGACGGACGACGGGTCTCAGGCCGCCGCGTCGCGCGCCCACTGGCCCTCTTCGCCCTGGCCTATGCCGGCCTCATCCTCAGTCACAATATCTCGGCGCTCATCTTCTCGCCGTTTCTGTTGTTGTATCTGGGAATGCGTCTTTGGCAGCGGGGGAGCAGGGGAGCGGGGGAGCAGGGGAGAGAAGAACGTTCTCCCCCGCTCCCCCGCTCCCCCGCGCCCCTGCTCCTCCTCGCGCTAGCGCTCGCCTTCGCCCTCTCCGCCTGGTTCTTCATCCCCGCCCTGGCCGAGCAGGCGTTGGCGCAGTTGGGGCCGGTGACGGAGGGGTACTTCCACTACAGCAACCACTTCCGCGGCCTCGACCTAGTACAGGGAAGACTTCTCTTCGATTACAATCCCGATGGTGGCATTGCTTTTCGTCTCGGTCTAGCGCAAATGGGCCTCGCCATCGGCGGGGCAGTCACGCTTTTCATCAGTTATCGGCGGTCGGTGGTCGGCGGTCGGCCGTCGCTTCACCTGTGGTATATACTCGTGGGCGCGCTTATTGCCCTCTTCATGATCACCCCTCTCTCCCGCTTCCTGTGGGAACACCTGCCGCTGCTGTCGTTCACACAGTTTCCGTGGCGCTTCCTGTCTGTGGCGTCGTTCTTTCTGGCGCTGCTGACGGGCGGGCTGGCGCGGCTGCCGGGCCGGCCGGCCGCGCCGCTGGTCGCCGGGCTGGGCAGTCTCGTCCTGATCGCCGGCGGGCTGCTCGGCCTGCGCGTCGACCACCTCATCCTGACCGACGCCGACGTGACCGCCGAGCGGCTGGCCCAGTACGAGTGGTTCACCGGCAACATCGGCACGACGGTCAGCGCCGAGTACCTGACTCCGGCCGCCCAACCCCGCCCCTGGACGAGCGCCTGGCTCAATACCGGCGAGCGCGACCGCGCCGTCGCCCTGGCGGGCGAACTGCACGGGGCGGAACTGCTGGAGCGGGGAGCCGTCCGGCAGGTGTGGGCGCTGGACAT
>NZ_JAYRVJ010000303.1:0-3091 GCF_041918635.1 Promineifilum sp. (SeqCode) | reverse complement strand
CCGATGTGCTGCGTGATGCCGCCGGCCTCGCCCGCGGTCACATTCGTCTGGCGGATCACATCCAGGAGCGACGTCTTGCCGTGGTCGACGTGGCCGAGCATGGTGACGACGGGCGGCCGCGGCTGCAGGTCGGCCACGCGCTCGCCGGCCAAGACCTTGCGCCAGCCAGTCTTCTCCTCTTCCGGGGCTGCCTCGGGCACGATCTCTTCATGGGCGGTCACGTCGAAGCCCATTTCGCCGGCGACGATGGCCGCCGTGTCGAAGTCGATCTGCTGGTTAATGTTGGCCATGATGCCGTTCGCCATCAATTCCTTGATGACGTTGATCGGACTCACGCCCATCAGAGTGGCCAGCTCACGTACTGTGATAAATGCCGGAATCTCGATTAATGATTTTACTTCTGCCATACCTTACTGCCTTTCCGTGTGCTGCCGTAAGAAAGAACCCACAGATTTCGCAGATGACACAGATTTTGGCGGATAATCCGGGAAAATCTGTGTCATCTGCGGATACGATTCCTATCTTTTAAACTCAAGCTGCCACCGCCGGTCGTCGCGGGTCGGCGGCGATGGCGGCCAATTCGGCCTCGGTCAACTGCGCATTGAGCGCGCTGTTCAGAATCCCGACGTGCCGTAGCGCCTTGTCCCAGCATTCAGCCTGGTCGCACAAATAAGCGCCGCGGCCGTTGCGTTTGCCGGTCGGGTCGATAACGACGCCATCCTCCGGCGTGCGCACCACGCGCGTCAGCCGGCGCTTGTCAACCTGGCGGCGGCAGACGACACAGGTGCGTTGCGGCACGTGCCGCCGGCGCGCGGGCTGTTTGCCGGTCATCGTTCTCGCCTAGAGTTCGCCCAGATCGATGTCGTCCTCATCCCAGGCGGTATGTTTGCCGCCCTTGCGCTTGCGGTCGACGACGACTTGATCCAACTCCTCATTATAGACCAATGGCTGGCCCTTGCGCTTCTTGCGCTTGGCCTCTTCTTCAGCCGCCGCTTCTTCGGCCGCTGTGCGGACGATGACGACGGCCGGCTTCTTCTTGGGCGCCGGTTTCGGCGGCGCTTCTTCCACCACGAAGATGGGGGCCGAGAGGTCGTCAATCGGCGTCAGCGTATCGGCCACTTCCGGTTCGACCTCATCCAGGTCGAGCACACCGGCGATGGTCTCGCCTTCCTCTTCCTCATCCAACTCGACTTCGGCCTCTTCCTCTGCGAGAATGATGTCGGGCACGGTCGTGACCATATCTTCCGTCTGGACGATACGCTCAATGACCGGCACTTGCTCAACGGCCGCGCCTTCCGTTATCGCTTCCAGGAACTCAGCCACTTCCGCCTCCTGGCGGGCCAGTGTGTCTTCGAGCGCCGGCGCTTCCTCGGCCGGCGTTGCCACAGCTGGCGCGGCGTCGACCTCGACCACCGCCGCGTCTTGCGCAGCCACCGCGGCGATCTGCGCCGACTGGTAGGCGGCCAGTGTTTCCTTGACCGTCTCCAGCGCCTTCTCACCCAGGCCGCGCAACTTCAGGAAGTAGTCGTCGCCCATCTCCAGGATATAGATCAGGTCGCCGACGGTGTTGACGTTCGTGTCGAGCAACAGGTTATGGATGCGGCCGGGCAAGTCCAGCACGTCGAGCGGCTGCTGCCAGGCGGACTCGGGCACGCGCTTGCGCAACTCGGCGCGCTGCTTGCGCATGACCTCGTACCCCTGGGCGCGCTCGGCGATGATGCGCCCCTCGACGTTGGCGACCAGCCGGTCGAGCGCCTGGTAATCCTCGGCGGTGATGGGCCGGCCCATCTGTTTCTTGTCCAGGATGGTGCGCGCCTGAGTCAGCAGCACCGTGTCCTTGGCGATCTTCGGGTCTACGGCCGGATGATCCAGGCTGTTCAGCGCATCCGACGCCGCCTCGGTCAAATTCTTGATGTCGATCCGCCAGCCGGTCAGCTTGGCCGCCAGCCGTGCGTTCTGGCCCTCGCGGCCGATAGCCAGCGACAGCTGGTCGTCGGGCACGATGACGATGGCCGTCTTGCCCTCTTCCGGGTGCTCTTCCAGGAAGACGTGGGAGACGCGCGCCGGGCTGAGCGCCTTGGCGATGAAGACGCGCTGGTCGTTGTCCCACTCGATAACGTCGATCTTCTCGTCGTTCAACTCGCGGACGATGCTCTGGATGCGGACGCCGCGCATGCCGACGCACGCGCCGACCGGGTCCACGCCGTGCTGCAACGCCTGGACGGCCACCTTGGAGCGCTGGCCCGCCTCGCGGGCGATGCTCTTGATGTCCACCTGGCCGTTGTAGATCTCCGGCACTTCCAGTTCCAGCAGGCGGCGCAACAGGTTACGGTGGTTCCGGCTGACGACGATCTGGGGGCCGCGGCTGGTACGACGCACTTCCAACACGTAGACGCGAATCTTATCGTGGGCGCGGTAGCGCTCGCCCTGCACCTGCTGGCTTTTGGGCAGGATGGCTTCCGTGCGGCCCAACCCGATGGTGATGTGCTGGCCGCTGATGCTCTGCACCGTGCCGTTGACTAGCTCGCCCTCGCGGCCAGAGAAATCCTCGAACAGGTGCTCGCGCTCCGCCTCGCGCACGCGCTGCAACAGGACTTGCTTGGCGGTCTGCGCGGCGATGCGGCCGAAGCTCTCGGTCGTGCTGTCGATCATGACCACGTCGCCCAATTGGGCGTCGGTGTGCCCCTCTTTGCGGGCGGCGGTCAGCGCCACCTCGGTCCGGTGGTCGAGCACGTCATCCACCACCTCTTTCTCGGTGTAGATGGTCGGCTCGCCCGTGCGCGGGTCAATCTCCGCCGTGACGCGCTGATTGGTGCTCAGGTTCGCGTCGCGCCGGAACGCGGAAACGAGGGCGGTCTTCAACGCTTCGAAGACGTCCTCTTTGGGGAGACCCCGTGACTCGCAGATTTCGTTAAAAGCCAGGATAAATTCGCTCTTCATGGACTGTTCCAACCTATTCAGTTTTTCTAACCGGTACACAACAGACGGAAGAAACAAAAAAAGTGGGTTGGCCCACTTTTCCGGTCGCAATCTCCAGAATGTCGTGACGGTAGTATAGCACAGAGTGCCATAGGCGGCAACTGGAATCGGG
>NZ_JAYRVJ010000302.1:0-2948 GCF_041918635.1 Promineifilum sp. (SeqCode) | reverse complement strand
TATGTGAGAACCATCTCTATTACGAAATTAAACAGCCCTGAGCTTACAAATTAGCTTAACCTCGGCTGAGGAACCCGCGTGCCGTGGTTGCTCCTGCAGTGGATCAGACGATCTACCCCCTGAACCAACCGCCCTCGTTGTAATGTCGTCGCCAGTGACAGTTCTTACAGCGGACGACGCACTTAGTAATCTCCGCTTGAGTGACTTCCAGGCTGTAACCATCCGACACCATCTGAGTAACTGCGAGCTTCTTGACACCATTTACGTGGTCGAACTCAAGCACAATTGGGTCAGCTTCTCCGCAGTCAACGCAAGGATGGGTGGATAGATAATCCCAGACATACTGCTTGGCAAGCTCAGTTCTCCGTTTTCTGTTGCCAAGCTTTTGGGACTTGTCCGTACTCTGGTACGAGGCTTTATTGAACGCACTCATGCATGTGCGACAGTGCTTCTGTCGAGTGCCCAAAAGTCGATTGCTGAAGGCAAATTCGTTCTCATCTTTCCATTCATGACAATGGGCGCACTGTTTCATAAGCCCCACTATAAGCCCCACTTGGGCTTCATAAACAATCAAAAACCCCACATATGGGATTATGTGGGGATTAGATGGGGTTTAAACCCCGTATTTTGGTACGCCCTGAGAGATTCGAACTCCCGGCCTTCTGGTTCGTAGCCAGACGCTCTGATCCACTGAGCTAAGGGCGCATCATTTCACCAAGCATACCCGAATTGCGCGCCGTTGACAAGCGCTGTGCCGGCTTGCTCATCTTTTTCCGAGCCGTATGTCGCAGCCGGGAATGTGGAGCGGGGAGGATGGGATTCGAACCCATGACCGAGTTTAACCCCGGTAACCGCTTAGCAGGCGGCCCCAATCGACCTCTCTGGCACCTCCCCCAACTTGGGTATAGCCGTTTTCGCACTCGGTTGTCAACGCCAGGCGGAGGGAGAGGGATTCGAACCCCCGGTGAGCTTGCGCCCACTGCGGTTTTCAAGACCGCTGCAATCGTCCACTCTGCCATCCCTCCGGCTGAACCCTAGAGGGAACATCGCTGAAGTATAGCATGGGCGGGCGGCGGGGGCAAGGGATCGAAGAGCGGGGAGCAGGGGGGCGGGGGAGCGGGGGAGATATTTCCCATGCCGTCCAAACGCGCTACAATACGCCCAATTCGCAGCCGAGGTCATCGCCATGCACTGTCTCATCACCGCCGGCGGCCAGGTGCAGCCGCTCGATCCGCTGTTCCTCTACACCCAGGGCAAGCCGAAAGCGCTCATCGACATGGGCGGCCGGACGATGCTGGAGCGGGTGGTGGACGCGCTCCAGTCGTCGCGCTACGTTGAGGATGTGCTGGTCGTCGGCATTGACGAGGCGACAGCTGCCGAAGCGGGCCTGCGCTTCGCCCGGCCGGTCGCGTTCCTGCCCGATCAGGGCAG
This sequence comes from Promineifilum sp. (SeqCode), assembly GCF_041918635.1. Lineage (NCBI taxonomy): Bacteria > Bacillati > Chloroflexota > Ardenticatenia > Promineifilales (SeqCode) > Promineifilaceae (SeqCode) > Promineifilum (SeqCode) > Promineifilum sp. (SeqCode). Next base: position 1,517 of record NZ_JAYRVJ010000302.1, on the reverse strand, counting down.
CCTGGTGGGCAACATGTTGGCCGGCTGCGACTGGTTTCGCCGCGAGCGCCCGGGGGCGGACACCGTCCTGGGCTGCTCGGCCGACATCCCGGCCATCACCGGCTCCATCGTGGACGGCTTCATCGAGGCGTGCCGGCCGTGGGACCGCGCCGTTTACTACAACTTCGTCCGGCGCGAGACGCTGGAGGGTCGCTTCCCCCACTCTAACCGCACCTACTCCCGCCTGGGCGGCATCGAGGTGGCCGGCGGCGACATGGTCATCGCGCGGCTCGATGTGCTGGAGCGCAACCGGGCGCTGGTCGAGTCGGTGACCGGAGCGCGCAAGCAGCCGTGGCGCATCGCCCGCATCGTGGGGCTGGGCTTTCTGCTGAAGTTCATCTTCCACCGTCTGAGCTTCGCCGACATCGAGGCCACGGCCGAGCGCATCATCGGCGCGCCGGTGCGCATTATCCTCGACAGCCCGGCCGAACTGGCCATGGACGGCGACAAGCCCTACCAGGTAGACATGCTCCGCGCCGAATTCGTATGACAGAGTGAAGAGAAGCTCACGCAAAGAGCGCAAAGGGCGCCAAGAACGCAAAGAAGAACCTCTTTTCCTTTGCGCCCTTTGCTTCTTGGCGTTCTTGGCGTGAGCCTCTTACCTTGGAACTATGAACAACAAGTTTATCGCCATCGAAGGCGTCATTGGGGTCGGCAAGACGACGCTGACCCGGCTCTTACAGCCGCGTTTTGACGCCAGCATCCTGCTCGAAGTCGTCGAAGACAATCCGTTTCTGCCCAAGTTCTACCAGGATCGGGAGCGCTACGCCTTCCAGACGCAGATCTTCTTCCTGCTGAGCCGCTACCACCAGCAGTACCAGGCCGTGCCGGCGGCGCTGCGGCGCGGCTCGCTGGTGGCCGACTACACCTTCGCCAAGGATGAGCTATTCGCCTGGCTCAATCTGAAGGACGATGAGCTGGCCATGTATGGCCGCGTCCACGCCGCGCTGGGCGAGAAGATTCCCCGTCCCGACCTGATCGTCTACCTGCGCGCCGACCATGAGGTGCTGCTGCGCCGCATCGCCCTGCGCGACCGGCCGTTCGAGCGTGACATCGACCCGGACTACATCGCCGAGGTCGCCGCGGCCTACGACGCCTGGCTGTCGCGCCTGACCGACGTGCCCGTGCTGATGGTCGATACCAACGACCTCGACTACCTCTCGCGCCCGGCCGACCTGGAGTACATCACCCACCTCATTGCCGAGACGGTGGAGAACGCTTCGGCCGCCGCGCCGGGGCCGGCCGATCCGCAGTTGCAGACGTTGCAGCAGGGCCGCCTGGCCGCCTTCCAGCAGTTCCACCGCGACCTGGACACGACCAAGGGATTCGACGGCGACCTGTTCTTCAACTACCTGCTGCTGACCGAGGAGATCGGCGAGTTGGCGACGGAACTGATCAAAGTCTGGACGGGCAGCAAGCGCCATCTGGTCAACGGCCGCGGCCCGGGTGAGGCGCTGGAGGAGGCCATCGCGCAGAAC
>NZ_JAYRVJ010000301.1:0-1929 GCF_041918635.1 Promineifilum sp. (SeqCode) | reverse complement strand
TAGGAGCAAGCGATGATCATCCTCTACAACCAGGACAGCGACGCCTCTCTGGGCGAGATCAGCGACGCCCAACTCCAGTTCCTCATGGACAGTATGGAGGAGGAATCGACCGAAGACCAGGACTACTACCTCGACGAGAACACGCTGGACTACCTCATCGGCCGCGGCGCCGACCCGGCCCTGACCGATCTGCTGCGCGCCGCGCTGGCCGGCAACAAGCATATGACTATCCGCTGGGAGCGCGCCTGATCCTTCGCTAAATCCCGCGATCTGCGCTATAATAGTCATATCCTGACACCCCGGTCGCCGCGCCTCCCAGCCGCGGCGACGCCAACGCGCCCACGTCCACCAGCCCACCGCGGGCTATCGGCCCGCTTCGGCGGGCCACTACGATCGACGGGCGGCCACGCCGCCGGAGAGAAAACTATGAGTGATGTACTTGAAGTGGGCCGCCACTACCGCAACTCGACGGGCGGATACGAAGTCCAGGCCATTGACGGCATGTGGGCCACCGTCCGCTATGAAAATGGCACGGTGAAGCGCCACCTGCTCGCCGCGCTGCAGATCCATTGGGAGAATGACCAGGCCGGGACCGAAGCGGCGGCTGTAGCCACCCGCAAGGCGGCCAAGACCGCCACCCGCCCCCGCGCCGCCAAGGCCGCCACCCCCTTCCCGGCCGACGAGAGCAACGCCCTCATCGCCGACATCGTGCGCACCCGCTCGGCCGGGGGGCGCTACGTCACCCGCCAGGCCATCGTTGAGGCGCTGATGGCCGACGACAATGGCCGCCGGATGATCACCACGGCCCACAAGGCGCTGTTCTACCGCAGCGAAGAGTGGATCGCCGGCAGCATGATCGACCAGTTCGGCAAGGATATCAGCCGCAAAGGCTCGCCCGTCCGCGACCAGTTCGACCGCGAGCAGATCGACAACGTATGGGCCTACCGGCCGCGGTGAGCAGTAAATAGTAAGCAGTAAGCAGCTCGGAGTCCGCATCTTCAGATGCGGACTCCGATTTTGTATGCGGACGGGCCTCCGCCCTAGCCGCCATCTGCCACCTGCGACCTGCCGTGCGCCGCCTGCTCCCTTGCTCCCTCGCCCGCCCGCGTTTCACCCACCGCCCGATACAACCCGACCGCGACCACCCCCAGCCACACCTCGAACGCCCCCGTAAGCAGCCGCTCCATCAGTCCCAGCAGCTCCAGCCAGGAGCCGGCGAGCGTCAGCGCGCCAAACAGGATCATAAGCGCGACGGTCGCCTGTGACAGGCGGGCGTAGGCGGCCATGCCCGGCTCGTGGCCCAGCCAGCGGCCGCCCGACAGCGCCGCCCCTGTGGCGACAACGGCCATCATCCCGGCGATGGACGTGTGCACCAGGCCGATGGGCGAGCGCGGCGCGCCAACCGGGTCCATCGGCGCGGCCAGCAGCAGGACGCCCAGCGCCGCCAGCGCCACGACGCGGTCGCCGGCCTGCTCACCGTGGCCGCCGGCCGGCCCCTGCCCGCCGGCCAGGTCGCGCAGCGCCAGCCCGAAGGCCGCCAGCAGTCCATTGTAGATCACGAACAGCGCCGACACGGCCGCCCGCCCCGGCGCGTCGCGGGCCACCAGCTCACTGATCGTCTGCGTCACGTGGTTGAAGGCGCGCGGGGCGTGCGCCGTCCACTGCACGCCGCCCCACAAGACAACCATCGGGGCCATCAGCGCCGCGACCAAGCCACACAATAGCCAGCGTCGATCCATATCTATCTCCCATTCGGTTCGTAGTCAGGCAATTTTGAGACTTAACAAATGAATATAGATATGGTAGCGCGCGGCGGAGGCGCAACATCGCGGGCCCCACCCCCCCCCCGACCCGATCCCTAGCCCAATGTTTAACTTCAAAAATTCCGCACAACCCAACAGCCAAAACCAGCAGGTGCCCCACCCCGCG
>NZ_JAYRVJ010000300.1:0-3418 GCF_041918635.1 Promineifilum sp. (SeqCode) | reverse complement strand
TCTGCTGGGCGGGCTGGATCGGCCAACGGCCGGGCGTATCGTCGTCGGCGGCGACGCGCTGGAGGAACTGGACGAGAACGCGCTGGCCGCCTATCGGCAACAGGTGGTCGGCTTCATCTTTCAGTCCTTTAACCTGATCCCCAGCCTGAGCGCCTGGGAGAACGTCGCCTTTCCGATGCGCTTCGCCGGCATCGGCCGGCGCGAGCGGCGCGAGCGGGCCGACGCCCTGCTGGAGCGCGTCGGCCTGGCTGACCGCCGGCAACACCGCCCGTCAGAACTATCGGGCGGCCAGCAGCAGCGCGTGGCTATTGCCCGCTCGCTGGTCAACGAGCCGCGGCTGGTGCTGGCCGACGAGCCGACGGGCAACCTGGACACGGCCAGCGGCCAGAGTATCATGGAACTGCTCTCCGAGTTGCACCGCGACGGCCGTACCATCGTCGTCGTCACCCACGACCCGCGCATGGCCGCCTACACCACGCACCAGGTCTTTCTGCTCGACGGGTGCACCGTCAGCGGCGATAAATATCATGCGGTAACCGGTTTGTAGGCACGCGATTCATCGCCATGCTTCACTAAAGCGCAAGGCGATTTGGCAAATCGCCCTGCATCAAGAATGAAATTTATGAATAGCAGAGTTATTCGCAGCACAAAAGCCATCCTGGCGGCCCTGGCAGCCGTTGTGTTCCTGTTGGCGTTCGTTCTGATGGCCCCGGCCAGCCAGGCGCAACAGGCAACCGACACCCCGTCACCGACGCCCTCGTCAACGGTTACTCGCCCACCCGCGCCTGGCCCCCTGACCGTGTCATCGATCCAACCCAGTACCGTGCCCAACGATCGCGACGTGGAGATCGTCGTGACGGGCGGCGGCTTCGTCAATGGCTCGGTGGTCATCCTGTCCAACTACGGCGGCCTGGAAACGACGTACGTCAGCGCCAGCGTGCTGCGGGCAACGGTGGTCGCCGGCATCTCCACCGGGCAGTACGATGTACAAGTGGTCAACCCCGACGCGGCTACGGCCGTGCTGCCGGGCGCATTGACGGTCGTTGTCCCGGCCGGATTCACGGCCACGCCGGAGCCGAGCGCAACGCCCGCGCCCACTGCCTTCGTGCGCCCGCTGCTGGTCGTCCAGTCCTATGGGGCCAGTTCGGCGCAGGTCACGCCCGGCCAGAACCTCGACTTCGAGATGACCCTGGTCAACGCCGGACAGGCCACGGCCAGCAACATCCTGGCGACGTTCGTCAGCGGCGACTTCGTGCCGCGCGACACGGGCGGCGTGCGCGCCGTGGGCACGCTAACGCCCGGTCAGCCGGCGCGCTTCTGGCAGCCGCTTTTCGCCACGGCCGACTTGCGCGGCAAGGCGACCGCCATCCTGAAAGTCACCACCACCTACACCGACGTCAACGGCCAGAGCTATGAGTCGAGCTTCGACCTGAGCTTCCCCGTGGTGCCCCAGGGCGGCGGCGGGGCGGCAGCCACGGCCACGCCCACCGCCACCGCCACTATCACGCCGACGGCCAGCCCCCGCCCCCGCCCGCAACTGCTCGTCTCCGCCTACGAGACCGATCCCGACCCACTGGAGCCGGGCCAGCGATTCACGCTCACCCTGGAAGTAGAGAACCAAGGCGAAGCCAACGCGCGCAACGTGAGCCTGGTGCTGGGCGGCAGCGACGCCGGCAGCATCAGCGGCACACCGGAGTCGGGCGGTGGGGTATCGGGTGGGGGCGGCCAGTTTGGCGAGTTCGCCCCCATCGGTTCGTCCAACGTCAGCCGGCTGGGCGAGCTGGCCGTTGGCGAAAGCCGCGAGGCAAGCCAACAACTGATCGTCAATACGTCCACCGAGCCGGGCGCTTACCCGGTCAGAGTCTCGTTCGTCTACAACGACAACACCGGCGCGAGCTTCGTGGACGATCAGGTCATCACCCTGCTCGTCTTGCAGCGCCCCCAGGTGGAGATGGGCTTCTACACGACGGCTCCGACGCTCTTTGCCGGGGAGCCGGGCAGCCTGCCGCTGCAAGTGGTCAACACCGGCCGCAACTCGGTCGTCTTCGGCAACTTCAGCGTCGCCGCGCCGAATAGCGAACTCACCAACAACGCCATCTTCGTCGGCGCGCTGGAGCCGGGCGGTTTCTTCCCGCTCGACGCGCTGATCACGCCGTTCGAGCCGGGGCCGCTGGAGTTAACCCTCAGCATCAACTATACCAACGACTTCAACCAGCCGGACGTGATCACCAACACACTGACCGTCGAGGTGCTGGAGTCGATCCCGGTGGAACCGGTCGATCCGGGCCTTGACCCGGGCAGCGGCGTGGAAGGCGAAGTCCCCGCCGAGGGCAACGGCTCCAATGAGAGCCTGGGGCAGCGCATCTGGCGCTTCATCCTGGGCCTGTTCGGGCTGGGCAGCGCCCCGGCCGGCGATGAACAGCCGGTCGAAGGGTTTCCTGTTGAGGAGGTCCCCGTCGAAGAGTTCCCTATCGAGGAAGCGCCCGTAGAAGCACCGGTGGAGCCATGAAGAGGAACACAGAGAAGAGTTATTCTTCCTCAGTGTCTCTCTGTGTTCCTCTTAAGAGGCCACAATGAAACTACTGGATTTGTTGTCCCTCATCATATCTAATTTGTCGCGACGTAAGGGGCGCGTGGCCCTGACAGCCATCGGCGTCATCATCGGCACGGCGGCTGTCGTGCTGCTGGTCTCGCTCGGCGTCGGCTTGCAGCGCAACGCCGAATCGCAACTGGGCAACATCGGCGACCTGACGCGCATTACCGTCTACCCGACATATTCAGAGGCGATGATGGTGGGACCCGGCGGAGTGGTGGCCGAAGGGATGCCGGAGCAACAAGCCCCGCTCAACAATGACGCCCTGGCCGCTTTCGCCGCCATCCCCGGCGTCACGGCTGTCATCCCTCAGGACTACTTCCAGGGCGGCATGACGATGAAGGTCGGCCGGCTGGAGGGGGGCGGCTCGCTCATCGGCGCGGGGGCGGATGACCTGACCGCGCTCGGCGTGCAACTCGAGCAGGGCTCACTCGAATTGATGCGCGGTACGGTCATCGTCGGCTCACAGGTCGCTAACAACTTCTGGGACCCGCGCGCCCGTCCCGGCCAGGAGCCACCGGCGCCGCCCAATCTGTACGATCAGACACTCGTCATCGAGTTGATGAAATGGACGGAAGACGGCACAGAGGTGCGCAAGACGGTGCGCGCTAAGGTGGCGGGGGTACTGGCGGAGATGGGGGACGAGCCGGACTGGTCAGTCTATTTGCCGCTGAGCGAGTTGGAGGGGTTCAATACCTGGGCCAGCGGCCAGCGCATCGACCGCAACAAGACCGGCTACAACACGGTCATCGTGAAGGTCAACAGCGTGGATGAAGTGCTGGACGTGGCCGACCAGATCACAACCCTCGGCTTCCAGGCCTACAC
>NZ_JAYRVJ010000299.1:0-4294 GCF_041918635.1 Promineifilum sp. (SeqCode) | reverse complement strand
TGCGTGAGCTCTTCTCTTTATAGAGAAAGCTTATAGTGCCGGTGGCGCTTGTACCACTTGACCCCCAGCGTCTCGTGGTCGGACGTGCTGTTGAAGTTGGTTTCGTTGGCCTGCACGGTATCCACGTGCTTGAAACCGTGGGCGGCGATGGTGTCGCGCAACTCGGTGTAGAGCATGGCGTTGGCCCCCAGCCCACGGTATTGCGGTAGCAGCCCCAGGCCGTTGACGTTGACCCACTCCGTCCGCTGCCGGTCGAGCAGGATGTGAATCCAGCCGAATGGAAAGAGCCGCCCCTTAGCCTTCTGCAGGCCGGCCGACACGTCGTGGTAGGCGATGATGAAGCCGGCGATGTCGTCCCCCTTCATCACCAGCTTGATGAGCGACGGATCGACGATGGTCAGCAGCGAGCCGATGACCGCGTTGGTCTCCGCCTCGGTCGGCGGGTAGTACGTGTGCAGGGTGCTCATCGCCTGGCGGTGAATCTCCATCGCCTTGGGAATCCAGGCGCGAATCTCGGCCCGCGAGCGGAACGTCTTGATCCAGAAGCCCCGCTTCTCCTTGACCCGCGCGGCGATCTGGTACAGGCGCTCCGGGAGGACTATGTCGCCCCGCGCGTAGCCGGACAGGTAGTCGGTGTCCTTCTCGAAGCCGGAGTCGCGGATGAAGGCGTCGTAGTAGGGGTAGTTCCAGGGGATGCCAATAGCCGGCCGGTGTTCGAACCCCTCCACCAGCACGCTGCCATCGATGCCGATGACGCCGCGCGGGCCGAGGATGGTATCCAGCCCGCGCGCGGCGGCCCACTCCTTGGCTGTGCGCAACAGCGCCCGCGCCACTTCGATGTCCTCGACCGTCTCGAAGTAGCCAAAGAAGGCCGCCTGGCTGTGGTGATGGGCGTTGAAGTTGCGGTTTTCCAGCATGGCGACGCGACCCAGCACCCGCCCGTCCGCCTCGGCCACGAAGAAGTCGGCCACCGAGTGCTCGTAGAACGGGTGCTTGCTGGCGTCCAGGATGTTCATGGCGTCGCCGCGCAGGGGCGGAACCCACAACGGCGCGTCCCGATAAAGGTCAAAGGCGAAGTCAACGAAGCGCGCCCGCTCCCGCTTCTGTGTCGTGTCCAGCTTACGAATTTGCATGGCTTGGCTCGTTGCTATTCACCCGGCGGAGCTTCTTCATGACGGCCAGTTCGCTGGGGTAGATACGCTTCACGCCGTCGCCGAGCGAGCGCTCGATGTCGCGGATGTTGCGCACCAGGTTGTGGAAGCCCATCACTTCGACCGACGCCGCCTGGTCGGTGCCCCACATGGCCCGGTCGAGCGTGATGTGACGCTCGACGAAGGTTGCCCCCAGGGTGACGGCCGCCCACGTCGGGGCCAGCCCGACCTCGTGGCCGGAGTAGCCGATGGGGATGTTGGGGAAGGCGGCCTTCAGCGTCGGGATCATGCGCAGGTTCAACTCCTCCGGCGGGCAGGGGTAGGAGGAGGTGGCGTGGGCGATCATCAGCTTGTCCGGCCCCAGCAAGTCAACGGCCTGCTGAATCTGCCACATCTCCGACATGCCGGTGGAGAGCATGATCGGACGACCGGTCGCCTTCAGTTTGCTCAGCAGTGCCAGGTCGGTCAGCGTGGCCGAGGCGACCTTGTAGAGCGGCGTGTCGAACTGCTCCATGAAGTCCACCGCCTCCTCATCCCAGCAAGAAGCAAACCAGTCCAGACCGCGCGCCCGGCAGTAGCGGTCGATGTTGCGGTACTGCTCGTAACTGAACTCGACCTTGTGGCGGTACTCCAGATAGGTGATGCGGCCCCAGGGGGTGTCGCGTTCGAGGCGCCACTGGTCGCGCGGCACACACAACTCCGGCGTGCGCTTCTGGAACTTGACCGCGTCGGCCCCGGCGAAGATGGCCCCGTCGATGAGCTTGCGGGCCAGGTCGAGCGAGCCGTTGTGGTTGATGCCGATCTCGGCGATGATGTAGACTGGCTCCCCCTCGCCGATGCGGCGGCGGCCGATGTCTACGACGCTGTTCATACTCATAGATGCCTTCTCCAGTACATACGCAGAGGAATCATCCGCAGATTGGGCAGATTAAGAGGCTCACGCAAAGAGCGCCAAGCGCGACAAGAACGCCAAGAAGTATCGCTTAGTGCGCTTGGCGCTCTCTGCATAAGATTCTTCTTCAATCTGCCGAATCTGCCAAATCTGTGGATGACTACTCTTGCTTTGCGGCGATGATAAGCTCGGCGAAGTCGCGAAACGCTCCATAGCCGCCGCGGCTGGGGCAGACGTAGTGGGCTGCGGCCTGCGCGAAGGGCGTGGCGTCGACCGGGCAGCCGGCCAGACCCACCAGCCCCATGATCTCCACGTCGTTGGTGTCGTCGCCGATGAACGCTACCTGTTCGGCCGTCAGTCCGCGCCGCTCCAGGATGTCGCGCAGCACGGCTGCCTTGTCGCGAATGCCCAGATGCAACTCCGTGATCATCAACTTCTCCGCCCGCCGCTGCACCGCGCCCGAGCGCTCGCCGGTGATGATACCCACGTCCACCCCGGCAAAGCGCCGCAACCGCTCGACGCCCATGCCGTCGCGGATGGAGAAGCGCTTCATCTCTTCGCCCCGCTCTGAGTAGTATACGCCGTTATCGGTCAGCACGCCGTCGCTGTCGGTCAGCAGGAAGCGAATGGCGCGGGCGCGGCGGGTGAGGTCGTCCATAGTAGTCAGTGGTCAGTGGACAGTGGTCAGCGTACGGATCACTGACCACTGACCACTGACCACTATTTCACCAGGCCGTCCAGCCGCCATCCACCACCAGATTCGCCCCGGTCATGTAGGCCGAAGCGTCGGAGGCGAGGAAGACGAGCGCGCCCTGATAGTCGGTCGGCAGGGCCATGCGACCGAGCATCGTCCGCGCCGAGTAGTTGCGCACAAAGTACTCATGCTGGTTGTTCTCCACGCCGCCGGGCGAGAGGGTGTTGACGCGCACGCCCGCGCTCCCCCAGTAGGCGGCCAGGAAGCGGGTAAAGGCGATGACCGCGCCCTTGGTCGTCGGGTAGGCGGGCGACTTGTAGAAGGGCTGCCGGCCGTCGGGCGTCTGGTAGAGCGACTGGTCGGGGGCGACGATGCCGTAGGTCGAGGCGACGTTGATGATGCTGCCTCGCCCCTGCGCGGCCATCGGCGCGCCCAGGATTTGGGAGCAGAGGAAGACGCCGGTCACGTTGGCGTCGAGCGACTTCTGCCACATCGCCAACGGGTAGCTCTCGAAGCGCGACTGTTCGGCGGCCATGGCCGGCGACTCGAACATGTCGTTGATGGCGGCGTTGTTCACCAGCACGTCCAGGTGGCCGAAGCGGGCCAGCGCCGCGTCGCGCAGGGCAGTGATGGCGTCCGGGTCGGTCACATCCAGCGCGCAGCCCAGGGCAGGCGCCGGCAGCGTGGCGGCGAAAGCGGCGCACGCCTCGGCTTCCAGGTCGGCGACGATGACGTTCGCCCCATAGGCGGCGAGCGCCTCGCAATGCCGCCGCCCGATCAGCCCCAGCGCGCCGGTGACGACGGCGGTTTTGTTGTCCAGTGAGAAGAGGTTTGTCATGTCAGTTGTCAGTTGTTAGTTGACGGTTGTCAGCGGTTAGTTGTCGGTCAGAGGTAGATACCAGAGTGAATCGCTATTCCCGAATTGAACGGCGGAGACCATTGAGTAGCCGGGCAACTTCTGAGCATTGAGCCAGCAAGGTCTGCGTTCGCGTTTCGTCGATGTAGCAGAGCCGGTGCGCAATCATGATTTACGTTTCAACTTCTTGTAAAGAGCCGTGGGCGATCTCAAGAAAACGCACGAACTCCTTGACCGAGTGACGCCCTTGTCCTTCCGCGATATTTGAAGGAACCGAAATACACGCGCACCTCAACTGACTCGTCAGACCAAACGCTTCCTCGCGCGGAAACGCTCGCGTGACTTCGTAGACATTCAACACAAGGTCCATCGCTTTCTGCCAGACAATAAGCTCCCGATAGCTCAGAACAGCCATATCACTTCGCTCGTCGGTTTAGGCGCGAAGTGTCGCGCCCCAGCCACTAGCCTCCCTATATGCGCCACATTGGCTGCGCTTCCTATTCTCAGTTGTGTGCTGCCAACTGACAACTGCCAACTGACAACTGACAACTAACAACTGCCAACTGCCAACTGCCAACTGCCAACTACCGCGCCGGTTTCAAGTTAAAACTATCCGTCCGCCGGAAGACGGGCTGGACGGGCGTGCCGCGCAGGCGGGAGGCCAGGTCGCCTTCTTCCAGCGCGCCCTTCAGTTCGGCCAG
>NZ_JAYRVJ010000298.1:0-4740 GCF_041918635.1 Promineifilum sp. (SeqCode) | reverse complement strand
GATGCTCTCCGGCATGGCCCCTGGCTCTACCACGGCGCGGCGGACGACGGCCCCGATGCGCGCCCGTAGCTCTTCCATCCCGAACGGCTTGCTCAGGTAGTCGTCGGCCCCGGCGTCCAGCGCCTTGACCTTGATGGCCTCGTCGCCGCGCACGGAGAGCATGATGATGGGCACGGCGCTCCACTCACGCAGCCGCCGGCACACCTCCAGCCCGTCCGGCCCCTCGCCCAGATTCACGTCGAGCACCACCGCGTCCGGCCGGCGCTGGGCGGCCAGCGTCAGCGCCTCGGCCGCGTTGGCCGCTGTGATGACCTCATGACCATAGCCGGCCAGCCCGGTAGAGAGCAGCTTGCGGATCTGCGGCTCGTCATCCACGACCAGGATGATCATGCGCCCTCCTGTGGCAGTGTGATGACGAACGTCGCCCCACCGCCAGGGGTGTCCTCTACCCACACTGCACCCCGGTGCACCTCGACGATGCCGCGGGCGATCGCCAGTCCCAACCCTACCCCGCCGACGACCGAACGACCGTCGCGCGACTGGTAGAATGGCTCCATAATGCGCGACTTCTCGTCCGCGGGGATGGTCGGGCCGTGGTTGATCACTTCCAGCCGGGCGCTGTCGCCGGCGACACGCCCGCGGATAATGACGCGGCGTCCGGCCGGCTCGTAGCGCAGGGCATTATCGACGACGTTGCTGAGTGCCTGGCGCATCAGCCCATAGTCGAAGGGGGTCAGCGGCAGGTCGTCGGGGAAGTCGAGAGCGATGCGTTCCGCTCCATAGCGACGAAAGGCTTCGGCGGCCACGTCCCCGGCCACTTCCTCCAGCGCGTTTAGCTCGCGGTGGAGGACCATCGCCCCGGCCTGGAGGCGGGACATGTCGAGCAGGTTGCCCACCAGCCGGTCGAGCAGGTCGGCCTGGGCCTCCACCGTGCGGGCCAGTTCACGCCGTTCGGCGGGCGGCAGCCGGTCATCGAGCGCGTCGAGGTTAGCGGCCGAGGTCTTGATGATCGTAATCGGTGTGCGCAAGTCGTGGGAGACGGCGTGCAGCAGGGCGGTTTTGAGCTGGTCGGCTTCCGCCAGCGCCCGGCTGCGCTGCGCCTGCGCGGTCAACTCGACCCGTTGCAGCGCCAGCGCCGCCTGGCCGGCACAGGCTGACAACAGACGAAATTGCGAGGCGGGTAGTGGATGGGGGAAGACCGCGCGCAGCGTGCCGTGAATGGTCTCGCCCGCCTCCAGCAGGACGAAAACGGCATTGCCCGCGCCCTCCGGCACCGGCGTGACAGCGCGCGAGGGCAGGTAATCGACGTGAGTCGCCCCCAGTTGCTCAATGACCACGCGCCGCAATTCGGCGCGGATGGCAGCCGGATCGGTCAGCGGGTTGAGGGCGCTGGTCAGGCCGTAGAGGATCTCCTGCTGCCGCGCGTTGAGGCCGGCTGCCTCGGCCTGCTGGCGGGCGTAGGCGGCCAGCCGTCCGGCGATGAGCGCCGCGGCCAGAAAGACGACCAGATCGATCAACTCGCGTGGATCTTCAACGGCCAGCGTGTAGTAAGGGCGCACCAGGAAGAAGTTGAAGCTGAAGAAGCTCAGGATGGCTGTCAGCACCGACGGCCCGGCTCCCAGCCAGACGGCAGTGATGAGCGTGGCGAGCATGTATAGGAGGGAGATATTGGCGTTGGTCAGCCGGTCGCGCAGCGGCCAGAGGGCCAGGGTCAGGCTGCCCACCACGGCCAGCGTCATCAGGTAGCGGCCGGCCATGGAGCGAATCGTGGAACGCGGGGCCGTGTAGGGGTTCTGCACGTTTGCCGTCCTTGGTATCCCCGGCGCGCCGGGGATACCAAGGATGATAGCGCCGCTGCCAGGCGGGGGCAACGAACGTACTGTAGGGGCAGACCTGCGTGTCTGCCCCAGGGCACACACGAGTCTACCTAACGAACGTACCGTAGGGGCAGACCTGCGTGTCTGCCCCTGGGCACACACGCAGGTCTGCCCAGGGCGCACACGCAGGTGCTCCCCTACTAGGCCGCGGCCCGCGCCGTCGCCGGCTGGCCGCGCCGGTTGATGAAGTGGAAGGCCACGACCGCCACCAGCGCCGCCGCGCCCACGGCCGCCCCGGCCAGAATCAGCGGCTCATCGGTGTAGCGAACGATGATACCTACGTAGGCATACAGGTAGACCAGCGGGATAACCACGTCGCGGTTGAATCCCCGATACAGGAAGAAGGCTAACCCCGCGCCGACCAGCAGCATGATCAGCCCCCAGACCTCGTAGCTGATGCCGAAGCCGTTCCAACCGGCGGCGATGAGCGCCGCGGCAATGTTAGCCACCGTGGCGACGGTGAGCCAGGCCAGATAGATGCTGATGGGGATTTGCAGCACGCGCTCCCACGTGTCCACCCGCTCCTGACCGATGCGCAGCTTGCGGTAGGCCACAACCGCGGTGAAGACGAGGATGGCCATGATCGGCAGCGTGCTGACAAACGCCTCCAGCCCGAAGACCCACACCCACAAGCCGTTGAGGATGATGTTGACCATCAGCCACGGCGCGGCGGCGCGGAAGCGCGGGTTCTCGCGATTGGCCGGCAGCGCCTGATAGATGGCCCAGCCGACGATGCCGGCGTAGATGACCGGCCAAATGGTCGTGAAGACGTACGTGGCCGGGAAGAAGTAGTTCGTGTCGTTGAACGTGTTGTTGGCGATGTCGCCCGTGTCGGCGTTGGCGCGAAAGCCGAGATAATTGGCGGCGATCACGCCGGCGATGAGGACGATGAGCGTGATGATGCTCCAGGTCTTAGCGTTGCGATTCATAGTATGGCTCCTTATTTCTTCAGGTCGTTTCAAACTTGGTTAATCCGCTAATAGTGGCATTGTACAACTATGCACAACTTTTGTCAAGAATTTGTCTATAAATTGGTGAAGGATTGCCCCCTTGACGAACGCCACGCTTTTGCCCTACAGTATGTCGCAGTCGCCATGAATACATCGCTGCTTCTTCCAATCTGCGTAATCGCGGCTGAGGAGAGCCTTGCCAAATCTGCGGATTACTATTTTCAGGAGAAACCCCATGCCCCATATCGAGAGTATCGTCTACCAGCCCAAGAAGAGCGCCCAACCTAACGGCAGCGTCGATTTCGTCCGCGTGCCGCTGGAGCAGGCCACGCTCATCGCTGACCACGGCATCGACGGCGACCGCAAGGCCGGCCACAACCAGACGCGGCAGCTCAACCTGCTGTCGCGCGAATGGCTCGACTCTGTCCGGCCGCTCGGCTATCGCACCGGGCCGGGCCAGTTCGGCGAGCAGATCATTGTCGCCGGGCTGGCCATAGAGCGGTTGGCCCCCGGCGCGCGGCTGATGCTGGGCGACGAGGCGATCATCGAGATCACCAAGGGGCGCACCGGCTGCTCGCGGCTGGAGGCGGCGCAGGGGCAATCCATCGCCGGGATAGGCCACATCGGCGTGCTGGCGCGGGTCATTGCCGGCGGGACGATTCGTGTCGGCGACCCGGTAGCGGTGTTGGAGCCGGTGTCCGCTGCCACGGCGAGCAGTCAATAGTCAGTGAATCAGTAGGTCAGTGGGTCAGTGATCAGTACTGCCCCACTGACCTACTGACTACTCCATCCGCAAGCCGAGTAGGTCCTCCATGAGCGATCCCCGCGTCAAGCAAGCGGCGCGCAACAACGCCCTGTGGTGCGACGCCGTCTGCCGCGCCCACGGCCGGCCGGGCGAGTTCCACGCCGGCCTGTGGCTCAACCGCCGGCCCACGCCGCGCTTCTACTCCAACGCGATCACCCTGTCGTCCAAAGACCGGGCCGGGCAGCGGGCCTGGATAGCGCTGCTGCTGGCCGAGCGGCCGAGCTTCTCGGTCAAAGATAGCTTTGCCGCGCTGGACTTGAGCGGATTGGGCTTCGACGTGTTGTTCGAGGCGACATGGCTGTGGTGGGACGGCGGGCGGAACGGCGATGAATCGCCTGACTACGAACCCAAGCAATCTGCCCAATCTGCGAAATCTGCGGATGATTCCGCTTTGAACTGGTCGACCGTGGGGGACGCGGCCGGGCTGGCCCGCTGGGAGGCGGCGTGGGCCGGCCACCACACGGGAGCCGTGCCCGACCGCGAGCGCATCTTCCGGCCGGCGCTGCTGCGCGAGCCGGGCGTGGCCTTCCTGGCTGGGGCGCGCGGCGGCGCGGTCGTCGCCGTCGCCGCGGCCAACCTGACCGGCGACGTGGTCGGCCTGTCCAACGTGTTCGCGCCGCCGGACGAGGCCGACGCAGCCTATGCCGGCGCGGCGGCGCTGGCCGCGGCGCTGTTTCCGGGCCGGCCGCTGGTGGGGTACGAGCGAGGCGATGATCTGGGCCACGCGCGGCGGGCGGGATTCACGGAGATCGGGCCGCTCCGGGTGTGGGCGCGGTAAGAAAGAAATGGCTACGGATGATACAGATTGAAACAGTCACCGAGGGCGCGAGGCTAATAGAACGGTTGGGCGCGCTTTTTGCTGAGCGGCCGGAGGTCGTCGCCGTCGCCCTGGGCGGGTCGCGGGCGAGCGACGCGGCCGACGCCGCTTCGGATATTGATCTCTACGTCTATACGCGGGCCGAGATACCCGTTGAGGCGCGTGAGGCGATGGTGGCCCGGGCCGGCGGGGCGACGCGGGCCGATATGGCCCAGAACTACTGGGGGCCGAGCGACCAATGGTTCGACGCGGCCACGGGGGTCGAAGTGGACGCCGTCTACTTCGATGCGG
>NZ_JAYRVJ010000297.1:0-4409 GCF_041918635.1 Promineifilum sp. (SeqCode) | reverse complement strand
TGAGCGGGCCGCTGAGCCGCTGGGCCGCGGCCGGTCTGGGCGCGCTGGGGTTGGGCGGCGGTTGGGTGGAGTCGCTGATCATCGATGGCGCGCTGGCGGGCGTGGGTGGGGTGCTGGCTTTCATCCCCGTCTTGCTGTCGCTCTACTTTGCCCTGGCCGTGCTGGAAGATTCCGGCTACATGGCGCGTGGGGCGTTCGTTATGGATCGGCTGATGAACCGCATCGGGTTGCACGGCCGCAGCTTTTTGCCGCTGATGGTCGGCTTCGGCTGCTCCGTGCCGGCCATCTACGCCACGCGCACGCTGACCAACCAGCGCGACCGTATCCTGACCGGGCTGCTTGTGCCGTTCATGAGTTGCGGGGCGCGGCTGCCGGTCTACGTGCTGTTCGCGGCCATCTTCTTCCCTGGCGCGGCCAGCCTGGTCATCCTGGGGCTTTATGTGTTGGGCATCCTCATCGCCATCGCCGTCGGGCTGGCGCTGCAACGGACGCTGCTGCCGGCGACGGCCGCGCCGGGGCTGGTGATGGAACTGCCGCCCTACCGCCTGCCCAACGCGCGCAGCATCTGGTTCCACATGTGGCAGCGGACGCGGGCCTTCCTGCAACACGCGGCGTCGCTTATTCTGCTGACGACGATGGGCATCTGGCTGCTAACGGTTATTCCTGTCTCCGTGGCACAGGATTCTTATCCTGTGTCTTCGCCGGCCGCACAGGATAAGAATCCTGTGCCACCATCTATCGAGTACAGCGCCTTCGGCCGCCTCTCCGCCGCCATCAGCCCCGTCCTACGTCCGTTGGGTTTCGGCTCCTGGCAGGCGGGCGGGGCGCTGCTCAGTGGCCTCGTCGCCAAAGAGGTCGTCGTCAGCACGCTGGCCCAAGTCTACGGCGCGGAAGTCGCCGCGGCCGAGGAAGCCGCGCCCTCCTTCGCCGGCGACCTGCGTCAGATCGTCGCGTCGCTGGCGCAAGCGGTGGGCGACACGTTGCGGGCCATTCCGGGGCTGGTGGGCATCGACCTGACGCGCGAGGATGATGATGCCACGCCGGGGTTGGCCGCGGCCATTCGCGCCGGCTTCCACGAGAGCAGCGGCGGCCACGCCGCCGCGGCCGGGCTGGCCTTCATGGTCTTCGTCCTGCTCTACACGCCCTGTATGGCGGCCGTCGCCGCCGAGCGGCACGAGTTGGGCGGCAAGTGGGCGATGATGAGCCTGCTGGGCCAACTGGTCATCGCCTGGGTGATGGCTTTTGTGGTGTTTCGGGCCGGCGTCTTGTTAGGGGGCGGGTGATGTTGCGCGAACTGCTGCGTCTGGTTGAGACGGCCGAGGGGCCGATCAGCCTGGCCGAGCTGGGCCGGCAGTTGGGCGTCGCGCCGGCGGCGCTGGAGGGGATGCTGGATCATTGGGTGCGCAAGGGGCGACTGACGGTCAGCGGTGGGGCGGCCGCGGCCTGTGGCTCGTGCGCGGGCCACTGCGGCTCCTGCGCCGGCGCGGTCAATTGCCCATTTGTCGCGCGCTTACCAAAAAGCTATTTGGTTGTGGTTGAATAAATGAACCACGGATTTTCACGGATTGAACGGATAAAGAACGGATTGAAACTCTGATTCAATCCGTAAAATCCGTCTTATCCGTGCAAATCCGTGTTGGATTTATTACTCACGTATGAACAACGTATCTGTGGAGCGGCGGGTCTCGTTTCGGAGCGTGGGCCTGCCGGCGGAACATGGCAGCTGGAGCCTCGTCTCCGAACCGATTCTGTTAGGCCTGCTGGCCGCGCCGTCGTGGGCGGGGGCGGCGCTGGCGGCGGGGGCGTTCGCGCTGTTTCTGCTCAACCGGCCGTTCAAGATCTATTGGAACGACCGGCGGCGCGGGCGGGCCTACGAGCGCACCGCCGTGGCCCGGCGCGCCGTCCTGATCTATGGCCTCATCGCCGCCGGGGCGCTGGCCCTGGCGCTGGCGCTGGGCGGGTTGCGGCCGTTCGCGCCGTTGGGGCTGGCTCTGCCGCTGCTGGCTGTCTTCGTCGCCTATGACCAGCGGCCGGGCCGCTACTGGCAGGCGGAACTGGCTGCGCCGGTGGCCTTCGCCGCCGTCGTCGCGGCCATCGTCCTCGCCGGCGGTTGGGCGTGGCCGTCGGCCCTGGCCCTGTGGGGCTTCATGGCCGCCCGCGCCGCGCCGGCTGTGCTGTTCATCCGCGCCCGGCTGCGGCTGGACAAGGGCAAGGCGGTCGCGCCGGGCGATAGCATCCCCACGGCCCTCGCCGCCCACGTCCTGGCGCTGGGCGCGGTCGCCGCGCTGGTCTGGCCGGGCTGGCTGCCGTGGACGGCCCTGCTGGCGGCGGGCCTCCTGCTGGCGCGGGCCGCGTGGGGCCTGTCGCCGTGGCGCTGGCGGTCGTCGGTGAAGGCGTTGGGGGTGTTAGAGACGGTGTTTGGGGTGCTGGCGGTGGCGCTGGTCGCTCTTGGCTACTGGCTAGAGTGAAGAGAAAGAGGCTCACGCAAAGAGCGCCAAGGAAGAAAAGAACGCAAAGAAGAGCATTACTTTGCGTTCTTGGTGATCTTTGCGCTCTTTGCGTGAGCCTCTTCTTCTTCTCAACTATCGAGCGCCGCCCGGGCGGCGGCCAGTTGGGCGGCCAGCGCCGCCGGGGCCGTGCCGCCGGTGACGGTTCGCGCCGCCAGCGCGGCCGGGATGCTCAGGACGCCGGCCACGTCCTCGCCGAATTCGCCGCTGATGGCCTGTAGTTCCTCCACTGACAACTCAGTGAGGGGCACGCCCCGCTCCTCGCCGCGCCGTACCACTTGTCCGGCCAGGTGGTGGGCCGCGCGGAAGGGCACGCCGCGCCTCACCAGGTAGTCGGCCAGTTCCGTCGCCAGCAGCCCCGCCTCCAGTTGCGCCGCCATGCGCTCCGGCCGCAGCTCTAGCGAGCGCAGCAGCCCGGCCATGACCGGCAGCGCCAACTCCAGCGTGTCGGCGGCGTCGAAGACCGGCTCCTTGTCCTCCTGCAAGTCCTTGTCGTAGGAGGAGGGCAGCCCCTTGAGCGTCGCCAGGAAGCCGGTCAGGTGGCCGATGAGCCGGCCGCTCTTGCCCCGGGTCAATTCCAGCGTGTCGGGGTTCTTCTTCTGCGGCATCAGGCTGGAGCCGGTGCTGTAGGCGTCATCGAGGCGCACGAAGCCGAACTCGGCGCTGCTGAAGAGGATGAGCTGCTCCGACAGCCGGCTGAGGTGGACGCCCAGCAGGGCGGCGAAGAAGAGGAATTCGGCGGCAAAGTCGCGGTCGCTGACGGCATCGAGACTGTTGGGTGTGATGGCGGTGAAGCCCAGCCGCTCGGCCAGCCGCGCCCGGTCGATGGGGAAGGCTGTGCCGGCCAGCGCTCCCGCGCCCAGCGGCAGGACGCCGGCCGACCGCCGGGCCGCCGCCAACCGCGTTCGGTCGCGGGCCAGAGGCCAGAAGTGCGACAGCGCCCAATGGCCCCAGGTGACAGGCTGGGCGTGTTGCAGGTGGGTGTAGCCGGGCATGGGCAGGTCGAGCGCTGCCGCCGCGCTGTGGAGCAGGGCGCGCTGGACTTCGGCCAGATGGGCGTCGATCCGGTCGCAGGCGCGCATCAGCCACAGCCGGAAGTCGGTCGCCACCTGGTCGTTGCGGCTGCGGCCGGTGTGGAGCTTGCCGCCGACGGGGCCGGCCAGCTCCGTCAGCCGGCGCTCGACAGCCGAGTGGATGTCCTCGTCATCCGGGGCGATGGCGAACAGCCCGGCGGCGAATTCGCCGCGCACCTGTTCCAGGCCGGCCAGCAGGTCGTCGCGCTCCGCGCCGGTCAGCAGCCCGGCATCGGCCAGCGCCTCGGCCCAGGCCGCGCTGCTGGTGATGTCCTCGTCGTAGAGCCGACTATCGAAGCCGATGCTGGCGTTGTAGCGGTGCACCAGCGCGTCCGTCTGGCCGCTGAACCGGCCGCCCCAGAGTTTGGTCACTGTGAGTACTCCTTTTGTGGAGCAGGGGGGCGGGGGAGCGGGGGAGAAAACTTGCCATCTGCCACTCCGCCTGCATCTGAGGATGCGGACTCTATTCTCCCCTACTCCCCCGCTCCCCCACCCCTCTGCTCCTACGTCCGATAATCGGCATTAATCGTCACATACTGATGCGTCAGGTCGGTCGTCCACACGGTGGCCTCGGCCGCGCCCAGGCCGAGGTCGAGGCGGACGGCGAACTCCGGCGCGGCGAAGACGGCCGCGGCCTCCTCCTCGCGGAAGCCGGCCGGCGTGCCATCGCGCACCAGTTGGAGCGGCTCCGCGCCCGGCGCGCCGACCCAGAGCGCCAGGCAGCTTTGATCGAGCGGGACACCAGCCCGCCCGGCTGCGGCCAGAATGCGCCCCCAGTTGGGGTCGCCGCCGGCGAAGGCCGTCTTGACCAGCGGTGAGGTGGCGATGG
>NZ_JAYRVJ010000296.1:0-5522 GCF_041918635.1 Promineifilum sp. (SeqCode) | reverse complement strand
GTGTCGATGATCTGCTGCACCAACTGGGGCACGACCAGTTGCGCGGCCGTGGCGATGATCAGCGCCAGCGTCGCGCCCACCGTCAGGCGCGGGTATTTCAAGAGATAGCGTAGGGCTCGACCCAATGAACCCAGCCCAGGACGCGCGGCCCGGGCCGGCCGCCCGGCGGGCGCTCTACCGGCTAGTTGCATGAGAACCTCCAAAGTGACCCCCGGTGTGGGGGGATGATTGTTCCTTAAGGGTGTGGGCGCAACGGTTTAGCTTGCGCAACAGGTTGCTCAGCGTTTCCATCTCCTCCGCGCTGAGCGCGGCGAAGATGTCATCCGTTGTCTTCACGTGTTGTTGGGCGTGGTTGCGCAGCTTGTGCCGCCCGGCCTCTGTCAGCCGGATGTGAAAGCGCCGGCGATCCTGCTGATCCAACCGCCGCTCGATCAGACCGCTCTCTTCCAGGCTGCGGATGAGGGCGCTGATGGTGTTGCGGCTCGTGCCCTGCTGGTCGCTGATCTCCGACGGGTTCAGCCCCGCCTCGCTGCCCTGCCACTCACTGAAGAGCAGGCTCATCAGGATGCGGAATTGGGCATAGGACAGACCGGCCGCTTCCAGGCTGGCCTCGTTCAGTTGGTACAGTTGGTGCGCGACCGTGCGCACTTCATCCATAAGTCGCATGGCCTGTGGATCGCCGCCAAGCGATTCGGTGAAGTCAAACAGTTTCTGCCGTAGTTCGCTGTTAGGGTGCACTGTCATAGCATCCAAGATGATTCGTCTGCAAAATATTCAGCTTAGAATTATACGTAGACGAACTATATTGTCAAGCGCCGTTCGTAGACAGGCAATTCATTGCCGGTCTTTGCGACCGAGGGCGATCTGTCAAATCGCCCCACAAGGCAGAACGGCAATGAATTGCCTGACTACCAGCTATTTCTATTACTCGGTATCGTGCAGCAGTGTGAGGTCAGTCGAATGAACGAGGATGGTCGCCCCCGCGTCTTCCTCCTGGCGAACGGTGGCTTGGACCAGTATCCCGCGCGTGAACTCATGCAGCGCGGGCTGCGTGCCGTCGTCGTAGAGAATCTGTGGCACGGGTTGGGCGCGAACGCGATAGCGCACGCCAGCCGGCGAGGTGAGCATGAATTCGGGGCTGTCCTGGGGGGTCAGGCTGGCGCTGACCAGTTCGGCGCGCAGGATGTAGTCCACGCCCGGCGTAATGGTGGCCGGGTTGATCTCCAGGCCGGTATCAGGGTCGGTGCCCGAAGCGGGCCGGCCAGCGATCATGTTGGTGGCGGTCTCGGCGGCCGGCTCCTCAGCGGGGGCTTCGGCGGCCGGCGCGTTGGCGGCCGGCTCCTCGGCGGCCGGTGCGTTGTCGGCGGGTTCCTCGGCCGCTGGCTCCTGGGCCGCGGGTTCCTCGGCCGGCGCGCTCTCGGCCGGCGCTTCGACCGCCGCCTCTCCGCCGCCTCCGCCACAAGCGGCCAATAGACTGGTAAGGGCCAACAACAGGATGACAATCCAGACAATTCGCTTCATTCTCTTTCTCCTCTTAACCCACGCTAAATGGCGCGACCGGATGTCCCACTACCACCCGGTCGCGAATTGGGACATAGTATGCTAACTTTGCAGGCAAATGACAATAGCGCCCGCTCTGGTCGCGCCGCTTACGCGGCTCTTATTCGGGCGCGCTACGATCAGGGTGCATCACCAATCTAACCGGAGAAGACAGTAACCCATGGACGCTCAACCCGAGTCCTATGGCTTCAAGGCCGAAATCCAACAGCTGCTTCACATTCTTGCCCATTCGCTCTATAAGGATCGCGATATCTTCCTGCGCGAACTCATCTCCAATGCCTCCGACGCGCTCACCCGCCTTCAATTCGAGGCGCTGACCAACAGCGACATCCTCGACCCGGACGCGGAGCCGGCCATCCACATCGAGGTTGTCGCGCCCGAAGGCGAGCCGAAGCGCCTCGTTATGCGCGACAGCGGGGTGGGTATGACCCACGACGAGATCATTCGCCACCTGGGAACCATCGCCCAATCCGGCGCGCGCGAGTTTATCGCTCGCCTCAGCCAGGGCGAGGTAAACACTAGCGACATGATCGGCCAGTTCGGCGTGGGCTTCTACTCCGTCTTCATGGTCGCCTCCCAGGTGCGCGTCGTCTCGCGCAGCTACCGGCCGGAGGCGGAGGCGGTGGCCTGGGTCTCCGACGGCGGCGACGCCTTCCGCATCGAGCCGGCCGACAAGCGCGACCGCGGCACGGAAATCCACGTCACGCTCAAGCCCGACGCCGAGGAGTTCGCCAACGCCTGGCGGCTGAAGCAGATTGTCAAGAAGTACTCCGACTACGTGCGTTTCCCCATCTACGTTGAGGGCGAACAGGCCAATCAGCGCGAATCGCTGTGGCGCAAGCCGCCGGCCGAGGTTGCGGCCGACGATTACCGCCAGTTCTATCGCCAGCTGGCGATGGACTTCGAGGAGCCGCTGCTGACGATCCACTTCTCGTCCGACGCGCCGGTGCATTTGCGGGCGCTGCTCTTTGTGCCCGGCAAACGCGACCGGGGCGTGCTGGCTTCCCGCCGCGAGCCGGGGGTCATGCTCTACTCCCACAACGTGCTCATCCAGGAGTACTGCACCGACCTGCTGCCAACGTGGCTGTCGTTCGTGGACGGCGTCGTGGATTCGGAAGACCTGCCGCTCAACGTCAGCCGCGAGACGGTTCAGAACAACCGGCTCATGGCTCAACTGGGCAAGACGATCAAGGGGCGCGTGCTGCGCGAACTGAAGAAGTTGGGCGAGGCGGACGCGGAGAAGTACGCGCGCCTGATCGAGGAGTTCGGCCCGATCCTGAAAGAGGGGCTGGCCACCGACCCGGCTGCCCGCGACGAGATACTGCCCCTGTTGCGCTACCGCTCGTCCCGCTCCGACGGTCAATTGACCTCGCTGGAAGCCTACATCGAGCGCATGCCGGCTGAGCAGACCGAGATCTACTACGTGCTGGCCGACAGTCTGCATGCCGCCACGCACAGCCCCCACCTCGACCCGTTCAAGGCCCGCGATCTGGAGGTGCTCTACTGGCACGAGCCGCTGGACGTGTTTCTGGCCCCGGCCCTGACCGAGTACCGGGAGAAGCCGTTCCGCAACGTTGCCGACGCCGACCTGGAGTTGTCGGGCGCGCCAGAAGCAGCCGAGGAGACGGCGCCGGAGTCGGTCACGCCGGAGCCGGACTTCAATCGTCTGGTCGGCCGCTGCGTGACGCTGTTGGGCGACCGTGTGGCCGAGGTGCGCGCTTCACGCGTGTTGAAAGATAGCCCGGCCCGGCTGGTGTCAACTGAAGGGCGCGAGGCGGATTTGCAGCGCATCTACCGCCTGATGGGGCGCGACTACGAGGTGCCCAGGCAAATCCTGGAGCTTAACCGCAACCATCCGCTCATCGCCAGCCTGGCCGCGCTGGCGACCAACCGGCCCGACGCGCCGCTGCTCGACCTGGCTATCGAGCAACTGTATGCCGGGGCGCTGATGCAGGAAGGGCTGCACCCCAACCCCGGCGAGATGCTGCCGCGCATTCAGACGTTGCTACAGATCGCCGCCGATGCGATCAAGTAAAGTCCAATAGAAACCGAGTTTCTTCTGAGAAACTCGGTTTCTAAGTCGCTTTCTGCTAAAATGCGTGGAGAAGGCCGAACAGAGCCACATCATACCTACTTCCGGTAACGACGGGCCGCGTCCCGCCTCGCCGGCCAGGATACCCATGTTTGACACCATACCCACGCCCATCAATCGCCCGCTGGAACCACAGCGCCGCGCCATTGTCATCGGCGCTTCCTCCGGCCTGGGGGCGGCGCTGACGCGCCGGCTGGCGGCGGGTGGCTATCGCGTGGCCGCCGTGGCCCGTCGCGAGGCCGAACTTGCCGCCCTGCGCGACAGCGTCGGCCAGGCGTCCGGCCGCCCAACGATCTGCCCCTACGTTCACGACGTGACCGAATTCGAACAAGCCCCCGTTTTGTTCGATCAGATCACCCGCGATCTGGGTGGGTTGGACCTGATCATCTACGTCGCGGCCGTCCAACCGCCCGTCAGCCTGCACGAATACGACTTCGCCAAGGATGAGGCGATGATCAACACCAACCTGTTGGGAGCCATCGCCTGGCTGAACCGCGCCGCTGTCCGCTTTGAGCGGGCCGGCGCCGGCCAGATCGCGGCCATCAGCTCCATTGCCGGCGACCGCGGGCGCGTCGGCAGTCCGGTCTATAACGCCAGCAAGGCCGGTCTGGACACCTACCTGGAAGCGCTGCGCAACCGTCTGTCGCGCCGCGGCGTGACGGTGACGACGATCAAGCCGGGTTTCATCGACACCGATTTGCTGAAGAACGCGGCTCGCACCTTCTGGGTCATTTCGCCTGACGAGGCCGCAGCGCGCACGCTCGACGCCATCGCTCGCCGCCGCCAGGTGGTCTACATCCCGCCCCGTTGGCGGCTGGTCAGCCTGGCCGTCCGCGCCGTGCCCTCTGCCATCTTTCGTCATCTAAACTTCTAGTCGTGTGTCGTGGCTCGCCAGTGGCTGAGCATAGGCGACCAACCACCAACGACTGACAACTCACTGACCTACTGATCACCGACCACCACCATGATCCAAACACTCCCTCTCGTAACCCCTCTGCCGGCCGAACACCTGGAGGAAGTCTCCTCCTGGGGTGGGGCCAACAGCAGCCTCAGCTACGTCTATCGCCCGGTTACGGCGGAGGCGCTGTACGACACGCTGGCGTTGGCCCGCCGCCACGGCCGCACCGTTGGCCTGCGCGGCGGCGGTAACAGCTATGGCGACGCGGCCATGAACAGTGAGAACGTCGTCATCGACATGCGCCGCATGAACCGCATTCTTGACTGGAACCCCGAGACCGGTCGCATTCGCCTGGAGCCGGGCGTCACGCTGGCCGATCTGTGGCAGTACATCCTGGAGGACGGCTGGTGGCCGCCCATCGCCACCGGGACGAGCTTCACCACCATGGGCGGCTCCGCGGCCATGAACGTCCACGGCAAGAACGCCTGGCGGCAGGGGTGCTTCGGCGACCACATCGTGGAGTTCGACCTCATGCTGCCCTCGGGCGAGACCATCACCTGCAGCCGCGAGGCCAACAGCGACGTCTTTCATGCGGCCATCGGCGGCTTCGGCATGTTGGGCATCTTCACCAGCCTGACGATGCAGATGAAACGCGTCTACTCCGGTCTGCTGGACGTGGAGACGCGCGGGCGAGCCGACCTGGACGAGATGTTCAGCTACTTTTACGAGAACGTGGATCACTCCGACTACGTGGTCGGCTGGATCGACTCCCTGGCCGCCGGCCGGTCGGTTGGCCGGGGCGATGTGCACCGCGCCAACTACCTGGCCGAGGGAGTGGATCCTAACCCGTCGCAGACGTTGCGCCTGGAGAACCAGCACCTTGGCCCCAACCTCTTCGGCGTGATGCCCCGTTCGATCCTGTGGCTGTTCATGACGCCGATGATGCGCGACCTGGGGGTGAGGTTTGTCAAT
>NZ_JAYRVJ010000295.1:0-4641 GCF_041918635.1 Promineifilum sp. (SeqCode) | reverse complement strand
TCCGCTTCGGTCAGCGGCAGGGCGCTGGTGATCTCGGCCGTGTCGCCCTGCAGGGACGCCACTTCGGCCGGAACCTTGCTGAAGAAGTCGGTGATGAGTTCGCGCTGCCGCTTCTCATCGAGCGACGCGCCCACCAATTTATTGGCGGCGGCGATGGAGATGGCCGCCACCTGGCCGCGCAGGTCGGCCAGAATGCGGTTGCGCTCCTCGACCGCGTCGGCCTGCGCCGCGGCGACAATCCCGCGGGCGTCCTCGCGCGCCTTGGCCTCCACGTCCTTGCCCGCCTGCTCGGCGGCGACGACTGCTTCGCGGCGGAGGTTCGACGCCTCGGCGCGGGCCTCGTCCAGGATGCGCTTGGCTTCGGCGTCGGCGTTTTCGCGGGCGATGGCCGCCTGACGCGCGTCCTCCAGCCCCTTGGCGATGCGCGCCTTACGCTGGTCGAGCACGCGTAGAATCGGCTTATAGATGAAGGCCGTCAGCAGCAGGATCAGAGCCGAAACGCCCAGAATCTGCACTAACAGGTAACCGAGGTTAATGCCTAATGCTTCCATTCGTGGTCCTCTTTATTGGGCCAGGCGACCGGCAGACGGCCACCGGACGGCATCCTAGAACACGAACAGGATGATGAGCGCGACGACCAGGGCGTAGATGGCTACGGCCTCGGTGAACGCGATACCCAGAATCATGTTCGTCTGAATGTTGCCGCTGGCGTCCGGGTTGCGGGCGATACCTTGCACCGCGCCGCCCACCAGGATACCGATACCGGCGCCCGCGCCGATGGCGCCCAACATAGCCAGACCGGCGCCGATTGCCTTCAGACCTTCCGCCAATGCGGCTGCAGACAACTCATCCATGTATATTCCTCCAATGGTCGCTTACTTTGGGTGCGAAAGCGCTTCGGCGCCGTCGTCACTAGGATTGACAAAGTATACTCAGTCGCGGCGGCGTGGGAGTTGCCTACCCATGCCCGCCCGCGGTTTATCCTCGCGGATCAGTGATGTTCCTCTTCGGCGTGGTGGCCCTCGGTGGCGCTGCTCATGAAGATCAGCGTCAGCAGGCCGAACACGATGGCCTGGATGACGCCCACGAACAACTCCAGCCCGAAGAAGGCCAGGTTAGCCACCGACAGGATGTAGGCCATCACGAACAACAACACCATGCCGGCGAACATGTTGCCCAGAAGACGGAAGGAGAAAGAGATGATTTTGGAAATCTCGCTGACCAGTTCCAGCAGGCCGACCGCCGGGTCGATGGCCTTGATGGGGTCTTTCGCCACCTTTTGGCCCCACCCTTTCTCCAGGAAGGGGAAGAACTTGTTGAGATAGCCGAATCCCAGGTGCTTGAAGCCGTAGTACTGCACCATGACCATGGCGATGAGCGCGAAAGCGAGGGTCATGTTCAGGTCGGTCGAGGCGGGCCGGAAGAAGGGCACAATCGTCCAGTCGGCGGCCTCGATGTTGCGGCCGACCGCGCGGCCGTGCGAGTCGGTCTCAATGGGCGCGCCCTCGACGGCGTTCGAGTTGCGGATGAGGAACAGGCCGTCACGCAGCCCCCACTCGTTGGCCGCGTCCAGGGCGGCGGCCGCCTCTTCCTCAACGTGATGCACCTCTTCCTCGGTGAAGCTCTCGCCGGCGGCGATGCGCTCCGCCTCGAACTCGCGGGCCGCCTCCAGGCCGACGAAGTGGGGCTTGTTCTCCCACAGGCCGATGCTGTCATAGCCGGGGATGAGCCCCATCCAGTTGGAGAGCAGGATGATCAGGATGAAGCTCATGAAGTAGGGGAAAAACTCCTTCACCTTCGGCCCAGCGATGTTCTGAGCGAAGTTGTAGGCTCCCTCGATGATCATCTCGAAGAAGTTGTAGAAGCCGGTCGGCACTTCGTCAGCCGTGCGCGAGCGGCCGCGCACCAGGACGATGAGCAACAAAATGACCAGCCAGGCCAGCAGCGTCGAGGCGAAGGTGTTGGTGATGCCCGTGCCGTTGAAGAGGAACTGCGGCAACAGCCCCTCGGTTCCCGGCCACACTTCGCCCGGCAACTGGATGAAAGGCAGCACCGGCTTGGTGTAGGCGATGACGCTGCCGAACACGACCATCAGAACAATGAGGAGCAGAAGAATGTAGCGTTTCTTGATCATTTGGATGTCTTATCCCTGTCTTCTTTGCTCGTACGCTCGATGCTCTCCTGCGCTCGCGCCACCATCCACAGGCTGATGCGGATCATGGCATAGAGCGTGACGGGAAAGCTGCCAAGCATGAATAGGACGGTGAAGATCTTGCGTTCGTTGCCAAGCCAGCCGTCGATCAGCCAGCCGGCCCCGAAAGCCACGCCAATAATGATCAGGGCCACAAAGCCGGTAACGCAACCGGCCTGACCGACCAGATTGGTCAGTTGGGCAGTCTGGCGAAGGTTTGGATCTTTCGACACGTCAGTATGTTAACCGCTCAGAGGGCTTGCGCATTATATCACAATCGATCCCTCGGTCAATTTAACCGGAGAAGAAGGCCGCCGCCGCTTGCCGCGTTAGCTCGAACGCCGGCCCGGCCTGTATACCCAGGTAGAGGATGCCCAGCGCGGCGATAACCAGTCCGATCTGCGCCCCGCGCGACACCGGGATGGCGACGTCGTCCTCGTCCGAGCGGTACAGGTACATGTATTTGATGATGCTCAGGTAGTAGTACAGCCCCACGAACGCCATCAGGATGCCGATCCCCGCCAGCCACCACAGGCCGGCGTCAATGGCCGCCTTGAAGATGAAGAACTTGCCGAAGAAGCCGGCCGTCGGCGGGATGCCGCCCAGCGACAGCACCGCCAGCAACATGATGAGCGCCAGGAAGGGCGAGCGCCGGTTCAGGCCCGACAGGTCTTTCAGGTCGTCCGACTTGGTGACGTTGCTGACCAGCACGACCACGCCGAAGGCCGCCACGTTGGTGAAAATGTACATCAGTAGGTAGAACATCGTCGCGCCCGAGCCGTCTTGCGACAACGTCACCAGGCCGATCAGCGCGTAGCCCGCCTGGGCGACGCTGGAGTAGGCCAGCAGGCGCTTGATGTTGCTCTGGAAGATCGCGGCGAAGTTGCCCAGTATCATCGTGATGATGCACATCGCCACCAGCATGGCCCACCACTCCGGAGCGCTCGCTCCGCTCTGCGCCGGCCCCAAGACGCCGGCCAGGAACACGCGCAGGAAGACGGCGAACCCGGCCGCCTTGGAGGCGGTGGACAGGAAGCCGGTGAATGGCGTGGGCGCGCCCTCGTAGGCGTCAGGGGCCCAGAAGTGGTAGGGCACGATGGAGGTCTTGAAGGCGAAGCCGACGACGATGAGCACCGCGGCCAGCAGCAGGAGCGGTTGCACCGTCTCCAGGCTGGGCGCGCCGGCGAACGTGCTGCCGATCAGGTACAGGTTCGTCTGCCCCGTCACCCCGTAGACCAGGCTCATGCCGTAGAGCATGACCGCCGTCGTGAACGCGCCGTAGATGAAGTACTTCATGCCCGCTTCCGACGAGCGGCGCTCGCCGCTGTAGAAGCCGGCCAGCAGATACGATGAGATACTGGCCGTCTCCAGGGCCACGTAGACCATGATCAGGTCGGCCGCGGCGGCCATCAGGCTGAAGCCGATGGTCGCCGTCACCAACAGCGCGTAATACTCGATCTTCTGCAAGCGCGGCACGTCCAGCGACAGCAGCGCCGTCAGCGCCAGGGCGAACAGGAACATGATGCGGAAGACCAGCGTCACCAGGTCATTGCGCATCATGCCGCCCCAGAAGGTGCTCTCGGCCAGGCTCCATTCCGCGTTCGGCTGCTGGAACAGCCAGTACAGCCCCACGGTCAGCAGCAGCACCGCCAGCGCGCCCCAGGCCGTGAACATCCCCAGCCGGCGCGGGTCGGTCGGCTTGAACAGACGCTCGTAGATCAGGATGAAGAACAGCATGACCACCAGCGCGATCTCCGGCGCCAGCGCCAGCACCCACGAAAGCGTAATATTGGGACTCACGGAATCACCCCCCATAGGGCGCTGACCAGTGAACGCCCGTCCGACATCACTTGTTGGGCCTCTTGCAGCCGCGTCACCACCGGCTCCATGCCCGAATTCACGATCGGGGCGATGACGGCCGGGAAGACGCCGATCACGATGAGGATGACGCAGAAGCCCACCAGCACGAGCTTGTCAATCGCCAGCAGCGGGCGCATGTCGTGCCACTTCTCGCCCTCGTAGTCGCCGAAGAAGACGGAGTGCACGGCGCGCAAGATGTAGGCCGCCGTGATGACGATGCCCAGGATGGCGATGATCGCCACGATGGCGTAGTAGTTCGACGGATTCAGCCCGAAGGCTCCGTTCACGTCAATCGTATTGCCCTGCCAGACGCCCAGGAAGATGGGGAACTCGGCGATGAAACCCGACAGTCCCGGCATACCCATCGACACCAGACCGCCGATGATGAAGGCCACCACCGTCCAGGGCAGCGCCCGCCGCATGCCGCTTAGCTCGTCCATGTTGCGGGTGTGGGCCCGGTCGTAGATCATGCCGACGACGGAGAAGAAGAGCGCGGTCATGATGCCATGGCTGACCATCTGGATGCCCGCGCCGGTGTAGCCCACCAGCGTCAGCGCGGCAAAGCCCATCGACACCAGACCCATGTGGCT
>NZ_JAYRVJ010000294.1:0-1722 GCF_041918635.1 Promineifilum sp. (SeqCode) | reverse complement strand
GCGGTCGGGTCCAGCGCCGTCAGCGCCCCACGCACCGCCGGGAACAACGATCCCAGCTTCGGCCCCAGCGTCCGGTTATTGGGCAGCAGCTTGTAGCTGACCAATTCGCCCACTTCCGAGACGATCTCGATGCGCTTGACGTTGATCTCCTCGGCCAGTACGTCGGCCAGCTCCTCCAGGTCTTGCCGCTCCTGGGCCGAGCCGACGAACACCTTGGCCGTCGCCAAGGGCTGGCGCAGCTTGCCAGCCGCGCCGCGCGCCGAACGGCCCACGGCCGCCGTGTTGATCGCCAGCCGCATCTTGTCCAGTAGCCGGTGATCCAGCGCCGCCGCGTCGGCCGTCGGATAGAACAGGTGGTGGACGCTGGCCGGCGCGTCGGGATTGACCGAGCGCACGAGGTTCTGGTACATCACCTCGGTCGTGAACGGGATGAACGGGGCCAGCAGCGTGACGAACTCCACCAGTACGTGGTAGAGTGTCGCGTAGGCCGCCGCCTTGTCCGCGTCTGCCTCGCTCTTCCAGAAGCGGCGGCGCGAGCGGCGCACGTACCAGTTGGACAGGTCGTCTAGCAACAATTCCAGCACCGCCGCCGCCCGCTCGGCGTCATAGACATCCAGGGCCGCCCGCACCTCCACCGTCGTCTCATCCAGCCGCGCCACAATCCACCGATCCAACTCCCCCGCTCCCCCGCTCGTAGTCAGGCGATTCATCGCCGTTCCGTCGGGGGACCACCCATCCGCATTGGCATACGTCACCAGGAACGAATAGACGTTCCACAGCGGAATGAGGAAGCGCCGCCGCGTCTCGTCGCCGCGGTGGAAGCCAAATAGCAGATTTTGCTCCGGCTTGCAACTGGCGTAGAGCCAGCGCATCGTATCCGCGCCCATCTGCTCGGCCGCCTCGTTGAACTCGATGGCGTTGCCCCACGATTTGTGCATCTCGCGGCCGTCCTCGGCGAAGAGTGTGGCGTAGCCGAACAGATTGCGGAAGGGCGGCTCCTCGGCCAGTACCGTGCTTTGCGCCAGCAGGCTGTAGAACCAGTTGCGATACTGGCCGGGAAAGCTCTCCGAGATCCAGTCGACCGGATACCACTTCTCCCAATACGCGCGATCCAGCCGGTAGTGCAGCGTGCTGAAGGCGACGATGCCCGCGTCGAGCCATGGGTTGCCCACGTCGCCGATGCGGCTCGTCTCCGCCCCACAATGCTGGCAGGCGATCTTGACCGCGTCCACGTAGGGGCGGTGGGGCGTGTGCCCCTCGAACTCCTCCCAACCGGCGACGGCGCGCTCCCGCAACTCTTCCTTGCTGCCGACCAGCGTGAAGCCGCCACACGCCTCGCACTCCCAGATGGGCAGCGCCAGGCCGTAGAAGCGCTTCTTGCTGATCATCCAGTCATGCATGTTGCGCAGCCAGTCCATCTCGCGGTCGTAGCCGAAGGCGGGATACCAGTTGATCTGATCCACCCGATCCATGATCTGGTAGCGCAGGCTGGCCCGCTTTTCCTCGGCCGTCAATTCCTCGCGCGGCTTGTCGTAGACCGGCCCCATGCTGATGAACCACTCGTCCACCAGCCGATAGACTAATTCCGAGCCGCAACGCCAGCAGTGGGGATAGCGGTGGCTATAGCGCTGCTTGCGATAGAACAGCCCCTTCTGGCGCAGGTCAGCGAAGATGTCCTCGGCCACGCCGACTACGTCGCGGCCGTCCAGCCAGGCGAAGCCG
>NZ_JAYRVJ010000293.1:0-1615 GCF_041918635.1 Promineifilum sp. (SeqCode) | reverse complement strand
GTGGTGGAACAGGCCATCAACGATCGACGGCTCGTCCGCACCTGGCCGCTGCGCAACACGGTTCACTTCGTGACCCCCGACGACATCCGCTGGATGCTGGCGTTGTCCGCCCCGCGGGCGCTCAAGGACAATGCTCGAAAGCGCGAACTGGAACTGGACGAGGCCGTGTTCGCCCAGAGCCGCCGAGTGATCGCGCGCGAGTTGGCGGACGGCCAACCCCACACCCGCCCGGCGCTACGCCAGGCGCTGGAGGACGCGGGCGTCTCGACCGCCGGCCAGCGCGGCATCCACATCCTGGGCCGGCTGGCGCAGGAGGGGCTGATCTGCCTCGGCCCGCGCCAGGGCAAGCAGCACACCTTTGTTCTGCTCGATGCGTGGCTGCCGCCTGCCCGCGAGCGGTCGCGCGACGAGGCGCTGGCCGAACTGGCGCGGCGCTACTTCACCGGCCACGGCCCGGCCACGATCCAGGACTACATGTGGTGGTCGGGACTGGCCGCGGCCGAGGCGCGGACGGGGCTGGAGATGGTCAAGTCCGAGTTGGGGCAGGAGCGCGTTGACGGCCAGGTCTACTGGTTCGACCCCGCCGCGCCGATTGGCGTGATGCTCTCGCCGACGGCCCACTTGCTGCCGTTCCTCGACGAATACGTGGTGGCCTACAAGGATCGGAGCGCCGCGCACCCGCCTGAGTACAACAAGCTGGTGGAGTCGGGCAACATCATCTTCCACCAGCCCATCCTCATCGACGGCCGGGTGGTCGGCATCTGGACGCGCCAGTTGAAACGGGAGTCGGTCGTCATCACGCCCACGCTATTCAGACCGCTCACGGACGACGAGGCCGAGGCTTTGACCGCGGCCGCGGAACGGTATGGCGCGTTCCTGGGATTGTCCGCCGAACTGTTGTAGGGGCGGGTTTCAAACTCGCCCCTACACAAGGTAGTAACCCATCATGGACACCCACCATCTCGAGCGCGTGCGCCGCTACGCCCTGGCGCTGCCGGAAACGAGCGAGCGGCTGTCGCACGGCGAGCCGACCTTCTTCGTGGGCAAGAAGGTCTTCCTCATGTTCGCCAACGACCACCACGACGACGGTCGCATTGCCGTCTGGCTGCCCACGCCGCCGGGCGCGCAGGCGTCGCTCATCGACTCGTCACCCGGCGTGTACTTCCGGCCGCCCTACGTGGGCCATCGCGGCTGGGTCGGTATCGAACTGGGTCAGGTCAGCGATGAGGAGTTGGCTTACCACATTCGCGTGGCCTGGGAACTGATTGCCCCAAAACGCTTGTTACGCACAATCGAATGAGGGCAGCAAAGCGCTGCGCAAGGCCCATTGACGGGCTAACACGGAGTAAGGTATAATTCTTTCAAAATATTTTGAAACTTGCGAATGAGGTGCGGCGCAATGACTCGCTCATCCGGTAAGGCAAGCGTCGTGCGAGCGGGGGAATGGCTCGCGGCTTTGGTCGGAGCGATTAATTGTATCCTCGTGCCGGCGCTATTCGCTCAGTCGGGCGCTGACTTCCCATTCCCTGCCCTTTACTTCATCCAGATCGCCTTGTTGGGCGTGCTCGTCCTGGCGACGGTCGTCTTCCGGCCGCGTCCGGCGGGGCGTTGGGGG
>NZ_JAYRVJ010000292.1:0-2198 GCF_041918635.1 Promineifilum sp. (SeqCode) | reverse complement strand
GTTCCAGGCTGTTTGGGTCAAGCTGGCCGACTGCCTCGACCCATCCGCGCCGCCGCTTTACCCTACCGGCCTGCTAGAACTCCTGGGCGTCTGACAAAAAACGGCTCACGCAAAGATCGCCAGGAAGCAAAGAGCGCAAAGCTAAACGTGATAACTTTGCGCTCTTATCTTACTTGGCGCTCTTGGCGTGAGCTCTCTATGCGGCGACTTTTTCTTTTTGGCCGTTGGCCGACTTCTCTTTGTGCTCGCGCACCAGTTCGCGCTTCAGCACCTTGCCGACGGTCGTCTTGGGCAACTCATCGCGGAACTGAATGATGCGCGGATACTTGTAGGCGGCCAGCTCGCCCTTGCTCCACTCGATAATCTCCTTCTCGGTCACGCCCTCATGACCCGGCCGCTTGACCACCCAGGCCATGACCGTCTCGCCGCGCTTGGCGTCCGGCACGCCGGCCACGGTGACTTCCATCACCGCCGGGTGGCGCGTCAGCACTTCTTCCACTTCGCGCGGGTAAACGTTGTAGCCGCCGCAGATGATCAGGTCCTTCTTGCGATCCTCGATGTAGAAGTACCCTTCCTCATCCATGCGGGCGATGTCGCCGGTGTAGAGCCAGCCGTCGCGCAAGGTTGTGGCCGTCTCGTTGGGCATGTTCCAATAGCCCTGCATGATCGTCGGGCCGCGCATGATCAACTCGCCAACCGCGCCGATGGGCAGCTCCTTATCACCCTCCACCGGATCGACGATCCTGGCCTCCACGCCCGGCAGCGGCAGGCCAATGGAACCGGGCACGTTCTTACTGTTGATGGGGTTGGCATGGGTGGCAACGTGGGACTCAGTCAGGCCGTACCCCTCGACCAGCTTGCCGCCGCTCAACTGCTCGAACTTCAGCTTGGTGTCCACCAGCAGCGGGGCCGAGCCGGAGATGCAGGCCCGGATCGACTTCAGGTCGTACTTGCCGGCGGCCACGTCGGGGTTATTGTTGATGGCGACGTACATGGCCGGCACGCCGGGGAAGTAGGCGGGCTTGTAGCGGTTGATGTTGCCCAGCACGTCGGCCAGGTCGCGCGGGTTGGGCACGACGAGCAGCCGGCCGCCGATGGCGAAGGTAAAGATGACCGCCGTGACCATGCCGTAGGAGTGGAAGAAGGGGATGGCGCCCAGCAGGGTGTCCTTGCCGTATTGCCAGTCACTGATCCACTTTTTAACCATTTCGGCGTTGGCGACGAGGTTGCGGTGCAGGCCGATGGCCCCCTTCGACAGGCCGGTGGTGCCGCCGGTGTACTGGAGCAGGGCGATGTCCTGGCCGGTCACCGTCACGTTGGGCTTGGCGCTGCGCGCGCCGAGGGCCAGGAAATCCTTGAAGCTCATGTCGCCCGGGGCCACGTCCACCCGGTCGCCCGCCTTCTTCTCTTTCAACAGGCCATAGAGGACGCTCTTGACGCCGGGCAGGAAGTCCTTGATATAGGTGACGACGATGCGCTTGACCTTCGTCTCGCCGCTCTTCTGCACCTTCTTCAGCAGCGGGTAATAACGGCTGAGGACGAAGACCGTCTCCGCGCCGCAATCCTTTAGCTGGTGCTGCAACTCGCGCTCGGTGTAGAGGGGGTTGGTGGCGATGACGATGCCGCCGGCCTTCAGGATGCCATAGTAGATCATGACAAACTGCGGCAGGTTAGGCATATAGAGGACAGCCCGGTCGCCCTTCTTGAAGCCGTTGGCGGCCAGCGCCGCGGCGACGGCGTCGGCCGCCTTGTTCAACTCACCGTAGCTGATCTCCTTACCCTGAAAGACGAGGGCCGTGTTGTTGGGAACCCGGCGCGCGCCTTCCTCCAGAAAATGCTGGATGGGGTGGTCGGGCACTTCGATGGTGGCCGGAACCCCCTTGTCATAGCTCTTTGTCCAGGGCTTGTCCGCGTAATGCAGGCTCATTGGGCTCACTCCTTAATCTCAACTTTCCTTTCGCCGCTCAGTCAGACGGGCTGAAGTCGCTGTTCGAGCTGACGATGACCGGCATACAGTTGTTGTTAACCGCGACGGTGCGTCCGAGCCGGGTGAAGTCGCCATGGCTCTCGACGCAATGAGCGAGACCGTAAGGGGAGGTACGATCCGCTATCCTACTACTATACCGGCCCGCGCGCGCTTCCTCAAGTTGCAAATAGTATGGTTTGGGGGTGATCTTTGTCATGTCTTGGTATGATTG
>NZ_JAYRVJ010000291.1:0-10826 GCF_041918635.1 Promineifilum sp. (SeqCode) | reverse complement strand
TCCCACATGCGGCTGTCGGCGATGCCGGCGTGGAGGAGGATGAGCGGCGGGCCGGAGCCGGCCGCCTCATAGTAGAAATCAGTTCCATTCAGATGAACAAGTGTTGACATAATCGAGTACATTGCCGCTTGTCGTCAGGCAATGAATTGCCTGACTACGAACCCAACCACTCCCTCAGCCGCTCATACACCTCTGGCCGGCGCAGCAAATCCAGGTGGCTCATGCCGTAGCCCACCCAGCGGTGTTCCTCGGGAAAGGCCAGCGACCGCCGGGCGTCCGCGTGCTGGCCCAACGCGCTGGCGACCGGCACAAGCCCGTCCCCCAGCAGCCGGTCGCGCAGGCCGCCCGGTCTTATGGAGGTGGTCGCGGCCAGCGCGTAGCAGCGCACCGCGTCGGGCAGGGGGACGACGTGGCGCTCGTCCGGCCCGTGGGCGAAGCGGTCGCGGCCGCTCCAGTCTTCATCGATCACGCTGCCGTGGCGCAGGTCGGTAATGCCCGCGCTGCGCCGCTTGCCCAGCCGGGTGAAGGGGGCCGAGTAGGGCGAGGCATCCATCACGACGTTGACCCAGTTGCCGCCGCGCTCCAGCGGCGCGCCGTGGTGGGGCGCGCCCAGACAGACGAGCGCCCGCAGGTGGAGCCGCCACGTGTGCCCGGCCGCCGCGCCATAGTAGCACGCGCTGCGGGCCACCAGCCCGCCCATGCTGTGGCCGATGAGGGCTATCTCGGCCACCGGCCGCGGCCACGCCTGGACGAGCGCCTCCAGGTGATCGGCCAGCTCGCGGCCGTTGCTGGAGATGTGGCGGCCGGAGTTGTAGCGGACGGCCAGCGGGACATAGCCCAGATCGCGGGCCAGCGCCGGGCCGTGGCCGTTCCAGCAGCGTTCGTCCATACAGAGGCCGTGGAGCAGGACGGCCAGCCGGTCGCCGGGCGCGGCCGGGTCGCCCGCGCCGAAAACCCCGGCCAGCGCCTCGCGCTCCAGCACCAGCGTCACGCCGTTGTGCCAGAAGGACATGGCGGTCGCCAGGGGATTGCCGCTCTCGACCAGGTAATCGCCCCACACCCCGTTGAGCGCGGCCATGACAGTCGCCCGCTGCGGCGTCGGCTCGCGCTCGCCCAGCAGGGGTGTCAGCCGGCTCAGCCCCGCCTCTACACCGCCGCCCACCAGGCGGGTCATGCCGCGAATCGTCCGGTACGTCAGCGGCGCGATGCCGCCCGCCCGCTCCGGCGCGTCCGGGTCGGGCGGCCCGGCGATGCCCAGGTGGAGCGCCTCCACCAGGTCGGTCAGTCCGGCGGCGGCGTCGGTGCTCAGGCGGGCCAGGGCGCGCAGGTCGGCGGGGTGGAGGTGGGCTGGTTTCTTTTTCATGAGAATGTTAACTATAGCACGCTTTGTGAAGCATCTCGTCCTTATTATTAGGATATGATTGCGCCGCCCGGTCGGGGTCAAGATAGGACGCTGATGGACGCTGATTCTTGCGCTGATTGACGCAGTTCATATGGCCCTTTTAGAGCGAGACACCCCTTTGGCCGAACTCAGCCGCGCGCTGGACGACGCGCGGCGCGGCGCGGGGCGCGTCGTTCTCATCAGCGGCGAGGCCGGTATCGGCAAAACGTCGCTGGTCGAGGCGTTCGCGCGCGGGCCGGGGGCGTCGGCGCGGCGGTGGTGGGGTGTCTGCGACGACCTGTTCACGCCGCGCCCGCTCGGCCCGCTGCACGACATCGCCGCCCAGGGCGCGCGGGGCGAGACGGGGCGGGTGGCGGCGCTGCTCCGCGACGGGGCTGACCGCGTCGACCACGCCGCTGTCTTTGCCGCCGTGTTGCGCGAGCTGGCGGCCCGGCCCACCCTGGCCGTCTTCGAGGACGTGCACTGGGCCGACGACGCCACGCTCGATCTGTTGCGCTACCTCGGCCGCCGCGTTGCCCAGACGTCCGCGTTGCTCGTGCTGACCTACCGCGACGATGAACTCGGCCCGGGCCACCCCTTGCGCGCCGTGCTGGGCGACCTGCCCTCGCCTGCCGTCCGCCGCGTCACCCTGCCGCCGCTGAGCGAGCCGTCCGTCCGCGCGCTCGTCGGCGACCGCGGCCTCGACGCCGCCGCGCTCCACCGCCAGACAGGCGGCAACCCCTTCTTCGTCACCGAGGTGCTGGCCGGCGCCGGCGGGCTGCCGCCCACCATCCGCGACGCCGTCGCGGCCCGCGTCGCCCGCGTCTCGCCGGCGGCCCAGGCAGCGCTCGCGGCGGCGGCCGTCGTCGGCCCGCGCATCGAGCCTGACGTGCTGGCCCGCGTGGCCGGCGCGGCCGGGGATGAGGCGTGGCCGGCCCTGGAAGAGTGCCTCAGCAGCGGCGTGCTGGTGGCTCAGGGCGAGTGGCTGGCCTTCCGCCACGAACTGGCGCGGCAGGCGGTGCTGGAATCCCTCTCGCCGCCGCGCCGGCAAGCGCTGCACCGCGCGACGCTGGCCGCGCTGCGGGCGACGCCGGCCGGCCGCGCCGACCCGGCCCGGCTGGCCCACCACGCCCAGGCGGCCGGCGACCGGGCGGCGGTGCTGGCGTTCGCGCCCGTCGCCGCGCAGGAAGCGGCCGCGGCCAGCGCCCACCGCGTCGCGGCCACGCTCTACCGGCTGGCGCTGGACTACGCCGACGCCCTGCCGCCGGCCGAGCACGCCCGCCTGCTGGAGCGCTACGCCCAGGAGTGCAACCTCGTCGACCGGCGGGCCGAAGGGGTGGAGGTCTGCCGCAAGGCGCTGGGCATCTGGCGCGAGTTGGGCGACCCGCTGCGCCAAGGCTCGCTGCTGTGGCAACTGGCGAACATGCTCATCGGCGTCGGCCGCAACGACGAGGCCGGCGATTGCGCGCGCGAGGCCGTCGCGCTGCTGGAGGCGCTTGGCCCCGGCCGCGAGCTATCGGCCGCCTATCGCATGGCGGCCAACGTGCGCTTCCTGAATCATGACTTCCACGACGCCATCGAGTTGGCCGACAAAGCGTTGGCCGTGGCCGAGACGATCGGTCACGTGGGCGAGGCGTTATCCGCCCGCAACATCGTCGGCTCGTCGCGGCTCTTTCTGGACTATGAGGCCGGCTGCCGTGAACTGGAAGCCAATCTGGCCGCGGCGCGCGACGCCGGGCGAATCGCCACGGCCGGCCACGCCTACACCAACCTCGGCTCGTCCTCCTGCGAGCTGTACCACCTGCGGCGGGCCGAACGCTATCTGGATGAGGGCATCACCTTCGCCGCCGAACACGACCTGGATCGCTACCGCTTCTACATGCTCGGCTGGCGGGCCATGACCCACCTGCGCCGCGGGCAGTGGGCCGAGGCGGCCGATACGGCCGGGCGCGTGCTGGCCCAGCCAGACGTGTCCATCCCCAGCCGCATTACCGCGCTGGGCGCGTTGGGGCTGGCCCGCGCCCGCTCCGGCCAACCGGAGGCGGACGCGGCGCTCGATGAGGCGCTGGAACTGGCGCGCCCGATCGGCAGCCTGCACCGGGTGGGGCTGGCGCGGGCGGCGCGGGCCGAGGCGGCCTGGCTGGCCGGCGACCCGGCGCGCGCGGCGGCCGAAGCCGGGGCCGCGTTTGACCTGGCGCTGGACAAGCGCCACCCCTGGTTCGCCGGCGAGCTGGCTTACTGGTTGGGGCGTGCGGGGGCGACGCCGTTCGCGCCGGAGCAGGCTGCAGAGTGGATCGCGGCTCCGTTCCGGCTGAGCATCGCCGGCGACTGGGCGGGGGCGGCGGCCGGGTGGGCGCGGCTGGGCTGCCCCTACGAACGTGCCCGCGCCCTGACCGAGGGGGACACCGCGGCGCAGTTGGAGGCGCTGCGGCTGTTCGAGGCGCTGGGGGCGCGGCCGGCGGCCGACGACCTGCGGCGGCGGCTGCACGCCGCTGGCGTGGCCCGCGTGCCGCGCGGGCCCCGCCCGGCCACCCGCGATAACCCATTTGGCCTGACCGGCCGCCAGGCGGAGATTCTGGCCCTGCTGGCCGAGGGGCTGACCAACGCCCAGATCGCCGCGCGGCTGCATCTCTCGCCCAAGACGGTCGATCATCACGTCTCGGCCGTGCTCGCCAAGCTCGACGTGCACAGCCGCGAGGCGGCGGCCGAATTGGCGCGGCGATCGGGCTTGTAGGGGCGCACCTGCGTGTGCGCCCTGAGGCCGACACGCAGGTTTGCCACAGGGCGCACGCTGTCACAGGGCGCACACTGCCACAGGGCGCACACGCAGGTGCGCCCCTACTTGAATTGCGGCCCGTCCCGCGCTATCCTATGGGTGGGGTCGCCACTTTCATCAGGGAGGGAACGATGCGCCGACTGAAGTACCTATTGTTTGGCCTGTTGCTGCTGGCCGCCTGCGCGCCGCCGGCCAATACCGCCGCGCCGCCGACGGCCGCCCCGGCGACGCCCACCCATCCGGCCGCCCTCACCACGCCCCAGAGCAACTTCTTCTACGGCCTGCCGTCCTTCCGCGCCGGCGAGACGGCCGAGTACGAAGGCTACCAGATCACCCTGACCGACGTCGTCCTGGACGGCGGCGAACTCAGCCTGACGCTCGACCTGCGCAACGAGACGGATCGCGCCGTGGATTTGGGCTGGGCGGTGCAACTCCACCACCGCCAGTCGGGCTACGTGTCGCCGGTCGAACAGCCCGCCGGCGCCCCGCCGTCCCTGGGGCCGGCCGGCGCGACATCGGGCGTGTGGCGCTATGACCTGGGGGAGACCGCTGCCAGCGATGCCCCTATGGCCCTGGAGGGCTACCTGCTCCTCTACGCCCCGCGCGGCTGGTCGGGGCCGGTCGTCGTCTACCGGCTCGACGATTAGGGATTGGAATGACGCAAGCAGGTGCGACCCACTTTCTGAAGTGGGTTGCACCTGGGCCCCGCGAGCTGTCTAGAGGTTAACAATGCACCGAAGTACCGTGTTCCGCCTTGCCGCACTCACACTCGCCATCGTCCTGCTGGCAGCCGTGTCCCGCGCGGCCGTCTCGCAGACGCAGACCGGCGACCCGTGGAAGATGCTGGTGCTGGTCTATCGCGGCATCGACGTGGACTACACCGACCTCGATGGAACCCGCAAGCACCTGACGGCCACCATGCCCCCGCAAGACGCCGAACTGATGGTGAAATCCTTTCTCCACCTGCCCCACCGCGGCGTGGTCTACGACTACACCGACCGGACGGGCGAACTGGAGGCGCGCGTCGTCTACGCCGCCCGGCCGCTGACCTCGCTCACGCCCATCGGCGACGGCTACTGGCCGTCACCCGACGACACGCGGCCGGAACTGAACGCCTACGCGCCGCCCGGAGCCTATGACTCGGTCATCGTCTTCTGGCAGGCGTCGCACCCGACCACCGACCAATCCATCCCCGCTTTCGGTTGGGGGTTGGGGGGCTGGTTCTTCGACTTTACCTATGCCTCCGTCTTCAACCTCAGTTGGATCTGGCCGTCCGGCGCGTGCGACGGCGAGGTGTTCCTGCACGAGTGGCTCCACGGCGTAACCGCTTTCTACAGCGATCAGGGCTTCCGTTTTCCCGTCCAGGATTTGCATGGCGCGGAGGAGGCGGGGTACACGACCGACGAAGACGGCTGCTGGCGAACCTGGCTGCGCGACTATATGCGCGGCCTGGTCTACGAGGACGGCCAGCGCACCGGGCTGACGCCGGAGGCGTGGCGTTCCGGCTCCATCACGACCCACAACATCCAGGGCTGGCGGGGCGAGTACTTCGACAACGAGACGCTGGCCGGCCCGCCGGTGGTGGTGCGCGACGATCCCGCCGTCTGGTTTAGCTGGGACCTGGCCGCGCCCCACCCGCTGCTGGCCGCCGACCACTTCTCCTCGCGCTGGACGCGGCGGCTGAACTTCGCCGGCGGCGCTTACACCTTCTATCTGGCCCACAACGACGGCGCGCGCCTCTACCTCGATGACCGGCTGCTGTTGGACAAATGGGGGCGCGGCGGCAATGATTCGCTGACCGCCCCCGTCGCCGCCGGGCCGCACACCCTGCGGGTGGAACACCACGAGGTCGCCGGCGTGGCCGAGGCGCGTCTCTACTGGCGAATGGTCGGCTCGGAGCGGAAGTTCTACCTGCCGGCGGCCTTCGTCAGCAAGTAATCTCTCTCATCCGTCCGTATCCGTAGCCAGTTTCTTCTCCGCCACGGCGTACAGGTAGCAACTGCTCAGGCTGCGGATGTTGTCCTCGGCAATGGCCCGCAGGTTCTCGGCCTGGACGCGGGCGGCCTCGGGGCCGAGCAGGTCGGCGGCGCGGTAGAGGCCACTGCCGCGCACGATGCGCCACCAGTCATCGGGCGCGCGCAGCGGCACGACGACGCGCTCCTCGGTGATGGTCGCGTGAGCCGCGCCGGTCTGCCCCAGGACGGCGGCCAGCGCTTTGTGCGTATCGATGCGTCGCCAGGGGCGCGGCAGGATCAGGCCGGGGCGCGCCCGCCGCGCGGCGGCGTAGAAGAGGTCATACAGGGGGGACAGCAGCTCCCGGCCGGGCGTGACCACCACCAGCCGGCCGCCGGGCCGCACCAGCTGCCACAGCGCGGCGGCCAGTCCGATCATATCCTCCACACAATAGAGCGCCAGCACGCACAGCACGGCGTCGAACTGCGCCGGCGGCGGGCGATAGGCGCGCATGTCTTCCAGCCGCCACTCGATGTTGTGCAGACTGAACCGGCTGGCCCGATGGGTAGCCAGGGCCAGCATCTCCGGCGAGAAGTCCACGGCGACGACGTGGCCGCCGGGCCGCACGCGGAAGGCGGCCGGAATGGTGGCCGCGCCCGCGCCGCAGCCGGCATCGAGCACCGTCATGCCGGGGCCGAGGTCGGCCAGTTCGACGGCGCGTTCGGCC
This sequence comes from Promineifilum sp. (SeqCode), assembly GCF_041918635.1. Classification (NCBI taxonomy): domain Bacteria; kingdom Bacillati; phylum Chloroflexota; class Ardenticatenia; order Promineifilales (SeqCode); family Promineifilaceae (SeqCode); genus Promineifilum (SeqCode); species Promineifilum sp. (SeqCode). The sequence continues at coordinate 3,989 of NZ_JAYRVJ010000291.1, read as the reverse complement.
GAGCCGGCCCAGTAGTGACAGGAGGCGTAATCGTAATCGAGGGCGGCGGCGCTATAGGTGGCGGACGGATCGAAGTACGTGACTTCGTCGGTTTCCATTGCTGGAACCTCGTTTCAACGGCTCAGTTGGGCGCGGGCGACGTGGGAAGATGCGTGGCGCGGAAAAGTGGTTGGTAGCTCTTAACCCCTCATTATACGTTGATTTTTCAACTTGCCAAACATTGTAGGGCGGTTTGCCAAACCGCCTTCTCCGCTCGTAGTCAGGCAATTCATTGCCGTTCTGCTACAGGGCGCAAGGAACGGCAATGAATTGCCTGACTACAAACTCATGCTTCCAGGATCAACACGTCCCCCGGCTGCATCCGCTGCGCAAATCCCCCATAGTTATCCTGCAACGTGCCCGGCCACTTGTTCAGCCGGGCCACCCGGTCGGCCCGCCGCACCACGTCCGCCTCCACTGTCCCCGGATACTCCTTGCGGAGGATCGCCAGCAGGGATTTGTCTCCTTCGCGCACGGTATAGTGGCGCGGCCCCGGCAGCCCCGCCGGCGGCGCGACCTTCACCCAGAAGGTGTTCCAGTCGTTGGCCTGGGCGTGGAAGATCTCGCCGGCGGCGTTGACGCACCACACCAGGTTCCTGTTGCCGACCGAGATCTGCACCGCCTTACCCTTATCGTTCATCCGCCAGGTGGGGCCGTCCTTGGTGAACAACTCCCCCTTGGTATTGACCACCCAGACCGCGCCGTCGTTGCCCGCGCCGATGGAGGCGACGGGCAGGCCGGGCACGGTGTCGGGCAGCCACCGGCTGTCGGCCGCGCTCGCGGACAGCCGGAACACCTGGCCGAGGTTGTTGCGGCACCAGACGTTGTTGGCGTCGCCGACGCTGACCTCGACCGCGTTCTTGCCCGTCGGGTTGTGCTTCCACTGACCGTTCTCCAGCTTGACCAGCTCCCCCTTGGTATTGACCACCCAGACAGTTCCGTCGCTGCCGGCGGCGATGGATTGCTTGACCAGGCTGGCGACCGGGTCCTCGCTCCAACCGCTGTCGAAGTTTGCGCCCTGTAACTTGAAGACGTGGCCGTCGGCGTTGCGGCACCACACGTGGCTCGCCGAGCCGACCGCAACCTCCGTGGCTTTGGCCGTCGGGTTGCGCTTCCACTCGCTGCCCACGCGCATGTAGAGATTGCCGGCCGAGTCGGCGCACCACACCGCGCCGTCGGCTCCCACTGAAACGCCGATCACAGTTGCCATAGATGACCTCCTACTGGCACTTGCGCGCCGAAAAGACCGCCCTCGCTCGGGCGCGTGGCGAGCGATTCGGGGACGGGTTGCGGATGGGCCGGCTATCGGGTTAGGGCGTGCGGGGCGATGCGAAGCGACCTGTTCTCTCTGGGAACATGGTAGCATAGGGGACGGGGGTGTGTCAACGGGCCTTGGCCGTCGTAGGGGCAGACCCGCGTGTCTGTCCCAGGGCGCACACGCAGGTGCGCTTAGCCGTCGTAGGGGCAGACCTGCGTGTCTGTCCCAGGGCGCACACGCAGGTGCGCCCCTACTCAGCCAACACAGCGGCCACCGTCGCCTCCAAATCGAGCGACGGCGCGTCCGGCCCGGCCAGGCCCAGCGCGGCGATGAGCGCCTCGGCCTCCTGGCGATCCTGGTACTCGGTCGCCGGGTGGTCGCGGACGAGGCGCAGCAGGGCCAGCGCGCGGGCCGGGTCGCCGGCGGCGATAACCTGGGCATAGACCGACAGGGCGAACAGCCGCAAGGGCGTGGCGTCCACAGTCCCGGCCGCGGCCAGGGCGCGGCGGGCGGCGGCGCGGGCGGCGTCCGGCTCGCCCCGCGCCAGCTCCGCCTGGGCCAGATTGCCGGCGGCCATCGCCACGGCGTCCCACTGCCCCTGCTCGCGGAAGATGTCCAGGGCGGCGCGGGCGTGGCCGGCGGCGTCGTCGAACCGGCCGCGGCGGTAGCCCAGATCGCCCAAATTGAGCAGCGCCGTGGCCTCCCGCTCCAGGTTGCCGATCTGGCGGGCCAGGGCCAGCCCGGCGGCGAAGTGGTCGCCGGCCGCGTCGAGGTCGGCGCGCAGGCGGGCGAAGACCCCCAGCAGCGTCAGGCAGCGCATCTCCAGGGCCGCCTCGCCGGCGGCGCGGGCCAGCGCCAGGCCCTCGGCGGCGTAAGCCTCAGCCGCGTCCAGGTCGCCCCGGCTGCCGGCCGCGCCGGCCAGCCCCTCCAGCGCCCAACCCAGCGACGCGCCCCCGGCGGCGCGGGCGGCGGGCAGGGCCGCTTCCACGTGGCGGCGCGCCCCGTCGAAGTCGCCGCGCGCCGTCGCCACGCGCCCCAGCCAGTAGCGCGCCCGCACGGCGTCGGCGCCGGCCGCGCCTTCATCGAGCGCGCGGAGCAGCGCCGCTTCGGCCGCGGTGTAATCGCCCAGCATGAAGCACGCCTCGCCCAGCCCCACCAGCAGGCCGGGCGTCGCGCGGCCCAGCGCGGCGGCGCGCTCGAAGGCGTGGCGGGCGGCGGCGTGGGCCCCCGTCCGCAACGCCTCATCGCCGGCGCGGGCCAGGTAGCCGGCGGCGCGCTCGTTCTCGCCCGCCTCGACGCAGTGGTGGGCGATGAGGCTGAGGTACTCGTCCAGGCGCGGGCCGGCGTGGGCCTCCAGCCAGCGGGCGGCGCGGCCGTGGAGGGCGCGCCGGTCGCGCAGCAGCACCGTCTCATAGGTCACGTCGCGCAGCAGGGCGTGGCGAAAAATGTACTCCTCCGTCCCGGCCAGGGCGGAGCGGTCGCGGCGGTGGATGATCTCGCGGCCGCGGGCGGCGTCGAGCAGGGGGCGCGCCTCTTCGCCCCCGCCGAGCAGCCAGGCCACGGCGTCGTCCCAGAACACCCGGCCGACGACCGCGGCGTGTTGCAGGGCGCGCCGTTCGGCCGGCGGCAAGGCGTCCAGACGGGCCTGGATGAGGGCGGTGAGCGTCGTCGGGATGCGCAACGTTTCCAGCCGTTCCGCATGCACGTACCAACCGTCTCCCCTGTCCCCCTGCTCCCCTGCTCCCCCGCTTCCCTGCGCCACCTCGATCGCCCCCTGATCGATAAGCATCTTGACCAACTCCTCGACGTAGAACGGGTTGCCCTCGGCCGCGGCGGCGACGCGCTGGCGCAGGGCGTCGGGGATGGCGTCAACGCGCTGGAGGACTTCGCCGATGAGGTCATCGGTCTCGCGGCGGGAGAGGGGCTGCAGGTGGAGGCGCTGTTCCTCGCCGGCGGCCCACCCCGGCCGGCGCTGGAGCAGGGTGGGGCGGGCCAGGCAGACGAAGAGGGCCGGCGCGCGCCCTTCCGGCGCGGCGGCCAGCCCCTCGACCAGCGCCGCCAGCAGGTCGAGCGACGGGTCGTCGGCCCAGTGGATGTCTTCCAGGAAGACGGCCAGCGGCCGGGCGGCGGCCTGGGCGCGGAAGAAGCGCGTCAGGTGGGCCTGGGCGGTCAGGCCGAACTCGGGGCTGCCCAGCAGCCGGGCGACGGCCTCGCTGGCCTCGAAGTCAAAGCCCAACCAGTGGCCGACCACGTCGGCCCCAACGGTGTCGGGGCTGACGCCGGCCCCGAAGCCGGCGCGAAACTTCCCCAGGGCCACGTCGGGCGGGTCGCTGTCGAGGATGTCGAAGCGGTTGGCGAACAGGTCGCGGAACAGGGCGTAGGGCGTCTCGCGCGAGACGGCCAGCGCGCGCCCCTTGAAGTGGCCGATGCGCTCCGGCCGCAGCTCCACCCAGCTCTCGAACTCGAACAACAGGCGCGACTTACCGACGCCGGCCTCGCCTATCACGGTGACGAGACGCGGCCGGCCATCGACCAGCAGGCCGGCGAACGCCGCCTGCAGCGCCCCCAATTCGGCGTCGCGGCCGATCATGCGCGTCTCGACTCCCTCGACGCCGCGCGTCCCCAACCGGAAGGCGCGCGGTTTGGCCGCCAGCACCCGGTAGACGACGACGCGCTCGGCCACCCCCTTCAC
>NZ_JAYRVJ010000290.1:0-11876 GCF_041918635.1 Promineifilum sp. (SeqCode) | reverse complement strand
TGCTGGCCATCGGCCGCCGCGCCGGGCCGCAGTCGCCGCTGCGCGTGGCGTCGCTCATCGCTCTGGGCATCGGCCTGCACAACTTCGGCGAGGGGCTGGCCATCGGCGCGGCCTTCGCCACGGGCGCGGCGGCGCTGGGCTCCTTCCTGGTCATCGGCTTCACGCTGCACAACATCACCGAAGGCGTGGGCATCGCCGCGCCGCTGACCCGCCGCGACCGGCCGCCGCTGCGCGTCTTCGTGTTGCTGGCGCTGCTGGCCGGCGCGCCGGCCATCCTGGGCACGTGGATCGGCGGGCTGGCCTTCTCCCCCTTCCTGGCGGCGCTCTTCCTCAGCATCGGCGCGGGGGCTATCTTGCAGGTCATCTGGGAAGTGGGCAAACTGCTGTGGCGCGACGCGCGGGCGGCCGGCGGCTCCCCCCTGGCCTGGCCCAACTTCGCGGGCCTGACCGCCGGCATCCTCATCATGTACTTGACGGCCTTCCTGGTGAAATTCTGAGAAATTAGGAATTAGGAATTGAATACGTCGCAGCGGGCCGTGTTCTTAATTCCTAATTCCTAATTCTTAATTGTTACCGCACTTGCCCGCGGATCTCACCGGTGGGGAAGTCGCCCGGGCCGCTGTTGGGCGGGTCTACCATGTCATTGGTGTGGACGTTGACGTAGGTCACGCCGGCCCGCATGGCCGCCACCAGTTCGTTGAGCTCGCCGGGGGCGATCCCCTGTACCGCCGGGCCAACCACGTCGGCCGCGTCAATCGTGCCCGTCACCGTGCCGCCCTCCATCGGGCAGGCCGGCTTGTCGCCGCCGCCGCACAGGAAGGCGCTCACGCCGCCATTCACGCCCTTCTGGGCGAAATGGATATGGGCCGCCATGACGTTCTGCAGGTCATCGTAGGTGAGTGTGTAGTCAAGCATCGTGCCGCCGTCGGTCAATCTAGCCCGGAAACTGCCCCAGCCCGGCGAGGAGATCGACGGCACTTCTTCATAGCCGGTCAACTTGGCTCGGAACGTACGCCGGGAGGACGCGCTGTCCGGCTGTTGCGCCGCGACGGCCAGCAGCGCCAGGAGAATCACAAACGCCAACAGGAGGGTAAGCTTTTTCATCTTCCGTTTCCTCTGTACTGGTGAGCTAATAGATACTAACCAATCCGATATGGTTCAGCGTATCTCCGCATCCGGCAAATGGAATCACCTCCTCGTCAATGGCCGAGTTTTCCGGCGAGCGCGTCGCCGGTGGATGCACAGTGGATAGGGTTTTTGGTTGATAGGCGTCTGAAGTTCTCTTTCTGTCCGAGCACGGCGTCGGGCCGCCTGTGGCAGATAGCCGAACAATGAGAACCGATAGTTGGCGCTCAGGCGAGGAAGGGAGAGCGAAGAAAGGGAGTAGCGTCGGCAGGAACGCGCCTCGATCCGATACCTAACAGTATAGGCGCGTTAATTGACTTGTCAACATTGTGAAAATCGGCACAGGGGATGAGAGGAATTGCACAGAATGAGCAGCTGCTAGTGACAAGTGGACAGTGGTCAGTTAGCTACTGACCACTGTTCACTGATCACTGACCACTGTTCACAATGGATCACTGTGCAACCGCAAATGCTGCACCCGCATGCACTGGTTCATGATCACATCCAGACCGGCAGCGCGGCCGCGGGCGGCGGCCTCATCGTTGGCAATGCCCAACTGCATCCACACCGCCTTGGCCCCGGCGGCGATGGCCTGATCCACGATGGGGCCAGTGTCCTCGCTGCGGCGAAAGATCTGCACCACGTCAATTGGCTCCGGCACGTCGGCCAATGACGGGTAAGCCTTCTCCCCCAGCGCCTCGGCGAGCGTGGGGTTGACGGGGATGATGCGGTAGCCGTTGGCCTGAAGATAAGCGGGCACGGTGTGACTGTGCCGCGACGGGTCGTCCGTCAGTCCCACCACCGCCACCGTCTTCGCCGTGCGCAGAATCTTGTCCATGGTCTCTTGATCGTGGTATCTCATGAGGGACATTATACCGCGCCGGACGAGCGTGTACGAAGAATGGGACGCTGATTTCGTTGATTATTACGCTGATTTTAGCGGCCATCATCAGTATCGTTCGCCTGCGAAAATCAGCGGAACCATCAGCGAAATCAGCGTCCCATTCTTACGGCTCCGGCGTGGTCGCGTCGTCGCCGCCAAGGACAGAGATGTGGGTCTTCCTCGACCTAGACCCCGGACGCTCCAGCCGGGCTGGATAAAATGCAGACCAGAATGGCCGCTTCGCCCGCGCCAAGATTGGCATTTCGACTGTTTACGCCGCCCGGCGAAGGTGCTATACTGTTTTGTGAATTCTTGCACAAATACCTCGTTGGGGAGCGGCCGTTCTGCGCCGCCGCCTTTGTTGTACATGTGGTCGGGGAGACCGCACCGGGCGCAGATGGGAGGTCCGCGCGACCGCGCCGGATCTATTTACTACGGTTCCTGGTCAACAACCGGCGTCAGAGCGATTATATCCCGCCGGGTGGTCGCTCTGGCCGTTGGCAACAATTGTTGGATTCAAGTTGATTGACGCTCCCACGTCACGACGCCTTGGCGTCACGACGCGATTGCGTCAGGAGGTCATAACCGTGAGCACCCATGTCGTTGGTCCCCGCAGCATCAAGAAGCCCCCCACCGCCGAGTTGAGCGCCGCCTATGAGGCCGGCGTTCGCCCCTATGCCGTTGACTACTACGTCCCGGACTACATCCCACAGGATACCGACCTGCTATGCGCCTTCCGCATCCAGCCACGCGGCGTGAGCATGATCGAGGCCGCCGCCGCCGTCGCCGCCGAGTCGTCCACCGGAACCTGGACTGAAGTGTGGTCGAACCAGCTGACCGATATCGACTTCTACAAGGCCAAGGTCTACGCCGTCGTCGATGACATCGCCTACATTGCGTATCCGATGGATCTCTTCGAGGAAAACAGCGTCGTCAACATCATGTCGTCCATCGTCGGCAACGTCTTCGGCTTCAAGGCCGTGGGCGCGCTGCGCCTGGAGGACATGCGCATCCCCCTGGCGCTCGTGAAGACCTTCCCCGGCCCGCGCGTCGGCATCTACGACGAGCGGGTGTGGAGTAACAAGTGGGATCGCCCCCTGCTGGGCGGCACGGTCAAGCCCAAGCTGGGCCTCTCGCCCAAGGCGTACTCCACCATCATCTACGAATGCCTGGTCGGCGGCCTCGACACGTCGAAGGACGACGAGAACATGAACAGCCAGCCGTTCAGCCGCTGGCGCGACCGCTTCATGTACGCCCAGGACGCCGTGGAGCGGGCCATGGCCGAGACGGGCGAGTTCAAGGGGCACTGGCACAACTGCACCGCCGGCTCGACCGAGGAGAGCCTGCGCCGGCTGGAGTACGCCGCCGAGCTGGGCAGTCGCATGGTGATGTATGACTTCCTGACGGCCGGGTTTGCCGCCTCGGCCGACATCTTCAAGCGCGCCAGCGAATTGGACGTGATCGTCCACTGTCACCGGGCCATGCACGCCGTCTTCACCCGCCAACCCAACCACGGCATCGCCATGCGCGTCGTCGCCAAGTGGCTGCGCCTGACCGGCGGCGACCACCTACACACCGGCACGGTCGTCGGCAAGCTGGAAGGCTCCTGGAACGACACGCTGGGCATCATCGACATCCTGCGCGAGCGGTACGTCAAGGCCAACCTGGAGCATGGGATCTACTTCGATCAAGACTTCGGCGGGCTGAAGGCGACCTGGCCCGTGGCCTCGGGTGGCATCCACGTCCACCACGTGCCCGACCTGCTCAAGATCTACGGCCCCGACGCCTTCTTCCTGTTCGGCGGCGGCACGCACGGTCACCCCGACGGCAGCCGCGCCGGCGCCACGGCCAACCGCGTGGCCGTCGAGGCGGTTCTGGAAGGGCGCACCCTCCAGGACGCGGCCCGCACCTGCCCCGAATTGCGCAAGTCGCTCGAACTGTGGTCCGAGGTGCGCTTTGATGTCGTCCAGTAATCGTTGAGAGTTGTCAGTTGAGCGTTGATAGTTGTTAGTGATTGGTCGCCGCTGACGAGCGATTGACGACTAACAACTATCAACCAACAACTATTAACTCTCAACTCCGGGGAGGCCACCAATGAACCGCAAGACCATCATGCTGGGGGTCGCGGGCGATAGCGCGTCGGGCAAGACGACGATCAGCAAGGGCATTGTCGAAGCGCTGGGCGCCGATCAGGTCACCGCCATCTGCTGCGACCACTACCACAAATACAACCGGGAGGAGCGCCGGCAGCGCCACCTGAGCGCCCTGCACCCGGAGTGTAACTACATCGACATCATGGAGCAGCACTTCCGCCTGTTGCGCGAGGGGCAGCCCATCCTGAAGCCGGTCTACAACCACAAGACGGGCGACTTCGACAAGCCGGACTACATCGAGCCGACCAAATTCGTCATCATCGAGGGGCTGCTGCCGTTCCACACGCGCATCATGCGGCTCTGCTTCGACGCCAAGGTCTATCTGGACCCGCCGGAAGAGTTGCGCACCGAGTGGAAGATCAAGCGCGACACGACCAAGCGCGGCTATACCGAGGAGCAGGTGCGCCGTTCCATGCGCGGGCGCGAGGACATCGCCCCGCGCTTCATCCACCCTCAGCGCAGCTACGCCGACATGATCGTGCGCTTCTATCCGCCCGACCTGGGCCACGTCGACGCCGCCGCGGCCGGCGATAGCCACCTCAACGCCGAGCTGGTGCTCATGCCGACGCTGCCCCACCCCGACCTGACCGACGTGCTGACGCACAGCGGCCCCGACCGCCGCGAGCCAAGTCACCCAGCGATGCGGCTGGAACTGGCCCGCTACGAGGGCCGCCCGGCCGACTACCTGGAGATCGACGGCAATGTCTCGCCGGAGAAGGCCGAAGAGCTGATGGACATCATCCGCGGCCACCTGCCGCCCAACGCCAATCTGGATGAGAGCCGGCTGGGCCGCTACCAGTACGGGCTGGAAGAGCGGCGCAGCTACCCCCTGGCGCTGACGCAACTGCTCATCGCCTATCACCTCGTCAAGTCGGCCGACCAGATGGCCTTCGCCACCGACCGGGCGGTGAAGCCGCCGCTGGAGGCGTTGAACTAGGTCTATCAGACCCACCCCTTCACCAGACCTGACAGGTGTTGGGCGTTGGCGGCCAACGCCCAACACCTGTCAGGTCTATTTTTCTTGCTATAATTCCCCAAGAGCGCCGGGCGGCCGGACATCCCCCCTGCTCCCCCGCACCCCCGCTCCCCTGCGAAACGAAACCAGACCCAACAGGAGACCCGTCCATGATCGTCACAACCGCCCAACTCTTCAAGGTGGCCTACGGCAAGTTCGCCGTCGGCGCGTACAACATCAACAACATGGAGCAGGCGCTGGGCCTCTTCCAGGGCCACATCGAGGCTCAGGCCCCCTTCATCATCCAGCTTAGCAAGGGCGCGCGCAAATACGCCAACGCCCGCGTGCTGGAAGCCATCATCCGCGCCGTGGAAGCTGAGTATCCAGAAGCCATCTTCGCCGTGCACCTCGACCACGGCGACGAACAGACCTGCTACGAGTGCATTGACTCCGGCTTCTACAGCTCGGTCATGATTGACGCCTCGCACGAGCCGTTCGAGGAGAACGTCGCCACGACCCGCCGCGTCGTCGAGCGCGCCCATGCCAAGGGCATCAGCGTCGAATCGGAGTTGGGCAAGCTGGGCGGCGTTGAAGAGGATATCCAGGTGGACGAGAAGCACGCCATGCTGACCGACCCGGATGAGGCCAAGCTATTTGTGGAGCAGAGCGGCTGCGACAGTCTGGCCGTCGCCATCGGCACCAGCCACGGGGCCTACAAATTCGCCGGCTCCCAGGGGTTGCACTTCGACCGTATCGAGGCCATCCAGGCCAAGCTGCCCGGCTTCCCGATGGTCATGCACGGCAGCAGCAGCGTGCCGCAGGGTGAGGTCTTGCGCATCAACGCCGCCGGCGGCAAGCTCGACCCGTCGGCCAAGGGCGTGGATGACACCCAGTTTGCCCGCGCCGCCAAGCTGGGCGTGACCAAGGTCAACATCGACACGGACGGCCGCCTCGTCTGGACGCGCGTCCACCGCGAGTTCTTCCGCGACCATCCGGAGGGTTTCGACTTCCGCACGCCGGGCAAGGAGTACGTCAAGGCGTACGCCGATTTCATAGTGGACAAGAGCAGGAAGCTCGGCTCCTTCGGCACGCTCGCCGAAGTCCGCGCGGCCGTATCGTAAAGCAGGAAGAGGCTCACGCAAAGAGCGCCAAGAAGCAAAAAACGCAAAGAGGAATTGTCGCTTGGCGTTCCTGGCTTCCTTTGCGCTCTTCGCGTGAGATCGATCTTCGGGAATCTGTGAACTCCGTTTCCACTCGCTTACGTGGGGAAGAGTTGCTGCTCCTGCCGGAGCGGGCCGTCTATTGGCCGCGGGCGGGGACGCTGATCGTCGCCGACCCCCACTTTGGCAAGGCCGCCGCCTTTCGCGCCGGCGGCATCCCCATCCCCGGCGGCACGACGGCCGAAATGCTGCGCCGCCTCGACGCCGCGCTCGACCGGACGGGCGCGGCCCGGCTACTCGTCCTGGGCGATCTGCTCCACGCCCGCAGCGGTCGCGCCCCCCGCACACTGGAGACGGTCGCCGCCTGGCGCGCCGCCCGCCCCGGCCTGCGCGTCACCCTGGTGCGCGGCAACCACGACCGGCGCGCCGGCGACCCGCCGGCCGAGTGGGGCGTCGAATGCCTGGACGCGCCCGTCGCCGAGCCGCCGTTCCTCTGGCTCCATGAGCCGCCTGTGGCGCGGGTTTCTGAACCCGCGTCTTCAGCCCCGGCAAATACAGAAAACGCGGGTTGCCAACCCTCGCTACAAGCCTACCCGGTGGCCGGCCACGTCCATCCCGCCGTCGCCCTCGGCGGCAACGGCCGCGGGCTGACCCTGCCCTGCTTCTACTTTGGCCGGGAGTATGGCCTGCTGCCGTCGTTTGGGGAGTTCACAGGGACAGCCGTCGTGCGCCCGCGGCCGGGCGAAGGGGTCTTTGTTCTGGCCGGCGACGAGGTCATCGCCAAGTAGGGGCGCACCTGCGTGTGCGCCCTGGGGCTGCGTGTGCGCCCTGGGGCTGCGTGTGCGCCCTGGGGCTGCGTGTGCGCCCTGGGGCAGACACGTAGGTCTGCCCCTACTCTTGAATGATGATCTCAACGTTCTCTAAAGCCTCAGCATAAGTACCACCATCGGCCATACACCCGGCTAACTCTGGTACTTCAGCAATGAACGACTGATCCTCATCGCTCCAATAGAGGATAACTTCGTAACGAATCATAGCTTTGACAGACAGCGAAACTTGGCGCAAGTTCGTAGCTTACGTTAAAAATAGCCTTATGACAGCTGTAAGACAAGCAACGAACCTAAGTGACAGAGAGATCAAGTGGTGGCTGGTCGTCGGCGACTGGCTGCTCCTGCTCCTCTTCGTCTTCATCGGCCAGCGCGACCACGGCATGGCTGTCGTCGGCGCGCTGCCCAGCCTGTTCACCACCACCCTGGCCATCGGCGTACCCTGGACGATCGCCGCCCTCCTGCTGGGCACGTTCCGCTACGGCGCGGGCCTGAGCTGGCAGGTCTGGCTCGGCCGCGTCCTGACCACCTGGCTGGTGGCCGCGCCGCTGGGGCTGCTCCTGCGCGCCCTCCTCCGCGGCCAGGCGTCCATCCCCGTGCCCTTCATGCTGGTCCTCCTCAGCCTGGGCGGGCTGTTCATGCTCGGCTGGCGGGCGCTGGTCTACTGGCGGCTCTCCCGCCGGCCGTAGAGCGATTTGGGCAAATCGCCCTATTCAAATCGACCGCCAGGTTGAACCGCTGCCCGGCGAGGATAACCAGGTCCCCTCGGTCGCCGACCTGAGCGAGGTAGAAGCGCTGGCCGGTGCGCGCCCATTGGCTCCAGCCCAGTTGCCGGCCGGCTACGCGTTGCGCTGAACGATCCGGCGGCCGATGGGAGCGCCGCGCCCAAATTAATCAACCACAGATTAGACAGATGAGACGGATTGAACCAAGCGTTCAATCCGTCTCATCCGTTACACCCGTGTGAATCCGTGGTTCAATGATTACCGGATCACAAACGGCAGATATACCCCATACGCCGGCGCCGGCCCGGTTGGCGAGGGGGAGGCCGTCGGCGTCTCCGTGATCAACACCTGGCCCGGCTCGGTCGCCGTGGGCGAGGGCGTGGGGCTGGCCGTCGCCGCGCCAGTAGACGTGGCGGTGGGGGTCGCCGTGGGCGTCGCGTTGGGGTCTTGAGTCGCGGTGGCCGTCGCCGTGGCCGTGGGGCTGGGCGTCAGGGTCGTGGTCGCCGTGGCCGTGGCTGTCGGTGTGGCGGTGGCCGTGCTGGTCGGCGTGGCCGTGGGCGTTGGCCCTGGGTCGGGCGGGTAGCCGAAGCGATGCCCGTCCACAATGAACTCGTCCAGGCAGTAAAGCCCACTCACGCCGCCTTTCACCCGCATCGACCCCAGATCAACGCGATTGAGCGCCGGCATGGCCGACAGGTTCGCCGTCTGGTCGTACCCCGCGCCGTCGATCCACAGCGCCACACGCCCCGTCAAGCGGTTCCAGCCCGTCTCCACCAGGAAGAACCGGTCGGACGGCACGTTGACCCACGGCAGGTTGCCCCCCACCGGCTGATAGCGCATCTGGAAGCTGTTGCCCTGCCGCTGCAACTGCAACTCCATCAGCGGCAGCGGCTCGGCCGTCCGGTCGTCGGCGTACTGCTGCAACACGTTGAAAGTGTTGCCGCTAGCCAGCGTCAGGCCGCTTAGCTTCATATAGAAGTGGCTGTAGAGCGCGTCGGCCCTGGCCCAGTTGGGGCGCACCTGCGACTGGTAGCGCGTCTCGCCCACCGGCTTGAACTCCATGCCCGCCCCATCCACGCCGCAGGCCAGCGTCAGCCGGCTCGCCCCCGACCCGCTCGACTCATAGAAGTTGTTGCGGGCGATGTCGCTCTGCCAGGCCGTAGACTTGAAGCGGCCGCGGGCGATGTCGTAGCAGTTGAAGCGGTCGTACAGATAGTATGCAGTATCGGGCTTCTCTGGCTCGGCCGGGAAGTTGCCGGCCAGGAAGCGGTCGAGCACGTTGCGGGTGATGCGGCCGATGGTGGGATCGCTCAGGCCGTTCGCCCAGCCCGTTGTGCCGGCCGAGAAGAGCGCGCCGCCGGCCGGCGTGGTGTAGATGCCCATCATCGTGAAGTTGTCCAGGTCGCGCATGTTGCTGTAGACCGTGGTCAGCCCCAGGATGGTGAAGTTGTGCGGCGTGCCGGTGTTGCCCAACGGGCCGAGCAAGGTGCTGCCGTCGGTGGCGCAGTTGAAGGCCATACCGTCTGACTCCTTGTCGTGGATGGAGGTCTCCAACGAGCTGCCCTTGCCGATGAGCTTGTTCTCCGTCACGCCCGTGCCCTCGTAAATCCAGTGGCTGGTGTTGACGGCATAGTAGCCGTCGCCGTTGGCCCCCGGATAGCCGCCGTACGGCCAGTGCAGACCGGTGTAGGTAAAGGGCGTATCGTAGATGGTGTGATCCCAGGGGTTGTTGGTGTTCAGCGTGCGATCCTTCTCCGGATCCTTCTTCCAGTCCTTGTAGCCGACCATCGTCCGGCCGTCGTCCTCATAGCGAACCTGCCACCACATGGTGTTGCCGCTCAGGCTGAGGAAGCGCCCACCCTCATCCAGGAAACGTCGCAACTGCTGCCGCGCGTCCCACGTCCAGTACTCACTGTGCCCGGCCACCATCGCCACGTCGTAGTGGGACAGCAAATCGGGGTGGAAGTGCAGGTCATAGGTTGTGGCGTATTCGACCGCGTAGCCGTTGGCCTCCAGCCAGGGGATAGCCACGGCCTCCCAGAAAGCGTACTTGCCCACGCCGTTCTCGAAGGGCCGGTCGAAACTGACCTTGGTCGCCTTCACCGAGTCGCCAAAGCCGTAGAGTGACCCGCCGCCATAGGCGTTGTAGGCCTGGTGAGTGTTGACCGAGGACAGGAACAGGATGCGCGCCGTGGAACCGGGGTTGTCCTCGCGCACCCAGAAGATGATCTTCCGCTGGCGCGTGCTGCCGGCCTTGAATTCGGCCACGTAGGCGCCCGACGGCCAGTCGGTGGGCACGGTCAGGCTGGCGGCCACGGGCCAATCGCAACCGGCGGCGTAGAGGCCGTTGCAGTCATACGTCCCGGCCGTGACGCCGGTCATCGTCTTCATCAGGCGGCGCGGCGTGCCCTCCCGGTAGATACTGATGTCGGTGGTCGATCCCGCGTCGAGCGAGATGTGAAAGTCGAGCGACTCCCCCTGAGCCACTGACACCTTGGAGGCATAGCCGCCGAAGTTGTAGGTCACGACGCTGCCTGTGGTGATCGGGCCGGCGTCGCCGCTCTCGCCGCTCTCGGCAGCCGGCGCGCGCCCACCCGAGCAGGCGACGGTCAAAAGGACAATGGCTCCCAACAGCGAGACCAATAGCCCTGGGCGAAGATGGCGTAACAGGTTCATGTGACCCTTCTTGATGATGTGGGCAAACGTGGGCAACCGGCGAGCGACGCAACCGAAGACACAGGGTGGCTCACCAACTTCCCACCCTGATCATAGGGGATTAAGCTTACAATGTGGCTTACTTTAGGGAATAGAGGCTAGGGGTTAGGGGCTAGGGAGGAGCGTTCCTCTCTAGCCCCTGGGCATTCCTTAGTGGTTACTGAGGTGGCTGAACGTGCAGGCCGTCCACGTTAAGGGCCGGCGGCAGATCGTAGGCCGACCAGAAAAGCTCGAACGTACAGGCCGACACACTGCCCAACGCGGAGGGGACGCAGCGCGCCAGGTCAGCCGGGCCAAACGCCAGGTCGGCCACTGCCGCCGCCCCCGTGGCGCTCAGCAGGATTTCGTTCTCTCGCGCCCAAACCGCGTCGATGTTCTCGGAGGCCAGGGTCAACCCCACGTCGGAGCCGTCCAGGTAAAGCGCCCACTGTCCGGCGCTGTTCGCGCCGGTCTGCGTCGGGGTCAGGGCCAGGAGGTCGTGCCCCGTGCCCTTCAGCACGTTAGGCGCGCGGCCGATGGCGAAGGCGGACACAGTGCTGATGAGCAGTCGGCCATCAGGCAGCACGTCCAGGGCGTCAATGTCCTCGCCCAGGGCGAGTAGATCCACGTCGGAGCCATCTAGATACCACTCAAAGCGCCCGGCGGTGTTGTCGCCGAGGGCCGTGGGTACAAAGCGCACCACGTCGGCGTCCTCGACGCGCCCCAGGGGTACGAGGTTCGTCAGGCGCTTGTCCACGCTGAGCAGCAGCGATCCGTCTGGCAGCAGAACGAAGGCGTCCACGTCGGACGCGCCCAGGCCCACGTCGGAGCCGTCGAAGAAAAGCGCCCAGCTTCCCGACTGCGGATCGTAGTGGAGGATGTCCTCATCGGCGAACGCCAGCCCGCCGCTCGCCCCATCCTGGGCGAAGCTGAGGTACAGTTGGGCGACCGGGTCGGGCGGGGGCGGCGCTTCAGCGGTCAGATCATAGACCAGTTCGTCCAGGCAGAGGGCGCCGCCCACCGAGCCGGCTACATTCATCACACCAAAGTCGGCCCGGTTCAGCTTGGGCGCGCTCCGCAGATCGACGTTGTTCAGCGTCTTGCGCGCGCCATCAATGGACAGACTCACCTGGCCCGCCTGCTGATCCCAGTACGTTTCCAGCAGGAAGAACTTGTTGTCGGGCACGGGCGTCCAGTCCAGGTTCGCGCTGGCCGGGCCGTAGCGCGCCACCACCTTGCCGGCGCGCCGGCCCACCTGGAGCGTCGTCACCGGCGCGGGCTCGCCGTTGCGCGCGTCGGCGTACTGTTGGAACAGATTGAACGTCGCGCCCTCGCCCAGCGTCAGGCGGCTCAG
>NZ_JAYRVJ010000289.1:0-2460 GCF_041918635.1 Promineifilum sp. (SeqCode) | reverse complement strand
TGAGCCAGTACCTGCCGGCCGGCTGGGCGGCCGTGACGATGGGCAGCGCCATGAGCGTGCCCGACGCCGCCTGGCTGCGCTGCTTCGTCCCCGCCGGCCGCATCCTGCTGCGGCTGGACGAGGACGACGCCGGCCGCGCCGGGCTGGCCGCCTGGCGGCGCGTCCTGTCCAACGTCCATCCCCTCCCCCCGCTGCCCGGCGGGGCCAAGGACGTGACGGACTTCTGGCGCGCCGGCGGCGACGTGGGCGCGTGGCTGGAGATGGGCCAGGGGCCAGGGGTCAGGGACCAGGGGTCAGGGAAAGAGCGCTCTTCCCTAACCCCTGGCCCCTAATCCCTATCCCCTGCCAACCCTTGACGCCTGTGCTATAATCCAACCGCTTAAAATTCCGCATCCTACGCGCCGCCCCGGGCGGCCGTCTCGCAGTTGGAACCCGGCCCCGGGTTAGGGAGAGTGAGTATGTCAGGGCATTCCAAATGGTCTACCATCAAACACAAGAAGGCCGCCAGCGACGCCAAGCGCGGCAAGGTCTTCACGCGCCTCGCCAAGGAGATCACCATCGCCGCTCGCGAGGGCGGCGGCGACCCCAACGGCAACACGGCCCTGCGCCTGGCTGTCGCCAAGGCCAAGGAAGCCAACATGCCGAAGGACAACATCGAGCGCTCGATCAAGCGCGGCACGGGCGAGATCGAGGGCGGCGAGTTGATCGACGCCATCTATGAGGCCTACGCCCCGCACAGCGTGGGCATCCTCATCGAGGTCGTCACCGACAACCGCAACCGGGCCATCGCCGACGTGCGCCACGCCGTCACCAAGTACGGCGGCAACATGGCCGCCGCCGGGGCCGTCTCCTGGCAGTTCACGCGCAAGGGCTACATCAGCATCAGCCAGGAGGTGGATCAGGACGAGCTGTTCATGGTGGCCGCCGAGGCCGGGGCCGACGACGTGCAGTTCAACAGCGACGTGGCCGAGATCTACGTCGCGCTGGAGTCGTTCCGCGCCGTCCAGGAGGCGCTGGAGGCCGCCGGCTACAAGATGGACGAGTCCTCGCTCATCTACGACCCCAACAGCCCCGTCACTCTGAGCCAGTCGGAGTCGTTGCAGGTGATGAACCTCATCGAGCACATCGAAGACCTGGACGATGTGCAGAACGTCTACTCCGCGCTGGAGCTTAGCGACGAGACCATCGCCGCCATGGAAGCGGCGTAGCAGCATGCAGGGGAGAAAGGGAGAAAGGGAGCAGGGGAGCAGGGGAGCGGGGGAGCAAGGGAGAGATTCTTTCACCCCTGCTCCCCTGCCCCCCCGCCCCCCTGCTTCCCTGCGCATCATCGGACTCGACCCCGGCACGGCCACCACCGGCTACGGGATCATCGACGCCGTGGACGGCGACCTGACGGTTGTCGACTACGGCGTTTTGCTGACCTCGGCCGGCGACCCCGCGCCGCAGCGCCTCCAGTCCCTCTTCCAGCAGCTCAACGCCCTGCTGGCGACCCACCGGCCGGATCGCGCCGCCGTCGAACAGCTCTTCTTCGGCCGCAACATCACCACGGCCATCGCCGTCGGCCAGGCGCGGGGCGTGCTGCTGCTGGCGCTGGCCGACGCCGGGCTGCCCGTGGGCGAATACTCGCCGCCCAAGGTCAAGGAGGCCGTCACCGGCTATGGCAAGGCGGAGAAGGCGCAGGTGCAGCTCATGGTGCGCCACCTGCTCGAGCTGGCCGAGACGCCCCACCCCGACGACGCCGCCGACGCGCTGGCCGTCGCCATTACCCATGCGCGGTATGTGGCCTTTGCGGAGGCGGTGGAAGAGCAGGGGAGCAGGGGGGCAGGGGTGCAGGGGTGAACACGGCCTTCTCCCCTGCTCCCCCGCCCCCCTGCACCCCTGCGATCCCTCGAAACCAATCACTCGTCACGCGGAACTCAACATGATTGCGTCACTCAGCGGAACCATCCAAAAAGTCGAGCAGAACAGCCTCATCATCAACGTTGGCGGCGTGGGCCTGCGCGTGTTCGTGCCGCGGACGGTGCTGGAGAACGTGGGCGAGATGGGCCGGCGCATCACCCTCCACACCCGGCTGCAAGTGCGCGAGGACGACCTGTCCCTCTTCGGCTTCGAGGTGGAGGACGACCTGCAACTGTTCGAGGTCTTGCTCGGCGTCAGCGGCGTCGGGCCGAAGGTCGCCCTGTCCATCCTGGGCACGCTCAGCCCCGAACTGCTCAAGAGCGCCATCATGCGCGAGGAGACGGCCGTCCTGCAGCGCGTGCCCGGCATCGGCAAGAAGACGGCCGAGCGCATCATGTTCCAGCTGCGCGACAAGCTCGACCTGAGCGGGCCGGCGGCCGCCCTGCCGCTGGTCAGCGACGTGGACGCCGACGTGATCGACATCCTGACCAGCCTCGGCTTCAGCATCATCGAGGCCCAGGCCGCCCTGCAACACGTCCCCCGCGAGGTGCGGGCGATGGA
>NZ_JAYRVJ010000288.1:0-6976 GCF_041918635.1 Promineifilum sp. (SeqCode) | reverse complement strand
CTACCGGCCGGAAGGGGAACGGCCGGCCTGTTCGCCGGCCGCGGCCCGTTTCCTGGAGCGCATGCTCAACCAGCAGGATACTGCTCTCTTGCCGGAATTGCTGCGCCTGCTGGATGAGGCGGGGCGGCGCGCCCCCGACGATCTGCTGCCCCACGTGCTGGAGCACGGCGCGAAGGTTCCCCGGCTGCGGCCGGCGCTGCTGCCCATCGTGGGCGAGCGCGGCCGGTGGTTGGGCGCGCTCAACCCGGCCTGGCGCTACGCCGCCGTTGACCTGGGCGACTGGCGCTCCCTGCGCGCCGCCTGGGAGGCCGATCCCGCCGGCCGGCCGGCTCTGGCCGAGATCGTCCGCCGGCGCGACGCGGCGACCAGTCGCCACCTGCTCGAGAGCACCTGGCGCACCGAAGGGGACGTGGCGCGGCGCGACCTGATTCGCGCTCTGGAGGTCGAACTCAGCCTGGCCGATGAGCCATTCCTGGAGCGCGCCCTCGACGACCGGGACGCCCAGGTGCGGCGCAAGGCGGTCGATCTGCTGGCGGCCATCCCCGGCTCGCGCCTGATCGCCCGCATGACGGCTCAGGCCGGCGACATCCTGACGCTGGCCGGCGGCGAGTTGACGCCGCGCTTTCCCGCCGTCAGCGACAGTATGGTGCGCGACGGCGTCGTGCGGCCGACCAGCAGCCCCCAATCGGCCAGCGAGCGTTCGCGGCTGTTGGTGCAGACCGTGGGCGTCATCCCCCCGGCTCACTGGGAAGAGCGATTCGCGACCGCGCCGGACGACATCGCCCGCGCCGCCCTGGCCGGCAAGTGGCCGCGCACGCTGCTGACGGCGTTGTCCACGGCGGCGCTGCGCGGCCGGGATCGGCGTTGGGCGGCGGCCCTGCTGGAGGCCGACAGCTACGGCGAGCGCGCCGGGTTGTTGCTGCCCCTGCTGTCACCCGTGGAGTGCTTCGCGCGCCTGGCCCCGCGCCTGTCCGCCGGCGACACCGAGGGCGTTATCGTCTTCCTGCGCCGCTGGCCCGGCCCCTGGGATGAACCGACCGGCCGGGCGCTGCTCGATTTCTTCGGCCACGCCGCCGGCCAGGACCCCGATACGCGGACAAGCCCCACGCTGCGCTACCTGGCGCGCTCCTTCGGCCACCAATGCCCGCCGTCTCTGGCCGACCACGCCGCAGTCATCGCCGCCAACTGCCCGGCCAACAAAGCCTGGGAAGCCTGCCTGCACATGCTTGTGACTACACTGCAATCGAGACAACGAATCTATGCCGCCATCAACGACGGAGCGTCGCCCCAGGCGAAAGGACAATCTGCGAAATCTGCGGATTCTTCCAAGAGGAGAGAATGACACCAACCCCCATTCAACGCGCGCTGGCCGAGCAAGCCTACGCCGAGGAACTGGCCGAACTGGCGCGGGCCGACCGCCGGCCGCGCCCGCCCAACTGGCGGCTGTCCCCCTGGGCCGTTTCCACCTACGTGTTGGGCGGCACGCTCGACAACGGCTTGGCCATCGCGCCCAAGTACATCGGCCATCCGCGCCTCATCGAGATCGCCATCGCCACCTTGACCACCGATCGGGCGCTGCTGCTGCTGGGCATCCCCGGCACGGGCAAGACGTGGGTCTCCGAGCATCTGGCCGCGGCCATCTCCGGCGACTCGACGTTGCTGGTGCAGGGCACGGCCGGCGCGAGCGAGGAAGTCATCCGCTACGGCTGGAACTACGCCAGCCTCATCGCCCGCGGGCCGACGGATGAGGCGCTGGTTCCCAGTCCCATTATGACCGCCATGCGCGACGGCAAGGTGGCCCGCGTCGAAGAACTGACGCGCATCCCGTCCGACGTGCAGGACGCGCTGATCACCATTCTCTCCGAGAAGCTACTGCCCATTCCCGAATTGGGTCAGGCGGTGCAGGCGGTGAAGGGCTTCAACGTCATCGCCACAGCCAATGACCGCGACCGGGGCATCAACGATCTGTCGAGCGCCCTGAAGCGGCGCTTCAACACGGTCGTGCTGCCGCTGCCGGCGACCGTTGAGGAAGAGGTGATCATCGTCAGCCGCCGGGTCGCGGAGTTGAGCCGCGCCCTCGAACTGCCGGCCGAGTTGCCGGCGGCCGAGGAGATTCGGCGCGTTGTGACTATCTTCCGCGAACTGCGCGGCGGTCTGACCGAGGATGGCCGGGCCAAGGTCAAGTCGCCCAGCGGCACACTGAGCACCGGCGAGGCCATCTCGGTCGTCAACAGCGGGTTGGCCCTGGCGGCTCATTTCGGCGACGGCCGGATGGGCGCAGACGAGGTGGCGGCCAGCCTGACGGGCGCGGTCATCAAGGATCCGGTGCAGGATGCCGTCGTCTGGCAGGAGTATCTGGAGACAGTCATGCGCGAGCGGCATGGCTGGGCCGACCTCTATCGCGCCTGCCGGGAATTGGCCGCGTGACCACGTCCCGCGTGACCACGTCCCGCGTGACCATGCCGGACTTGCGCGTCTTCGGCATTCGCCACCACGGGCCGGGTTCGGCGCGCGCGCTGCTGGCCGCCCTGGCCGGCTTCGCGCCGGACTGCGTGCTCGTCGAGGGGCCGCCCGACGCTGACGATCTCATCCCCTGGCTCGACCATCCGGCGCTGGTTCTACCGGTGTCTCTGCTGGTCTACCGGCCGGACGAGCCGCGCCGGGCCACCTTTTACCCATTCGCCGTCTTCTCGCCGGAGTTCCAGGCGTTGCGCTACGCGCTGGAGGCGGGCGCGGCGACCGGCTTCATGGACCTGCCGCGCCGTTACACCTTGGCGAGCGACGTGGCCGCGGCCATGCCGCCCGTCGATCCCTTCCGGCAATTGGCCGCCGTTGCCGGCTTCGATGGCTATGAGTTGTGGTGGAACGCCGCCGTCGAACAGCGCCGCGACGCTGGCGGGCTGTTCGACGCGGTGCTGGAGATGGTCGGCGAGTTGCGCCGCGCCGCCGGGGTCGCCGTGGGCGACGACCCGGCCCACCTGATGGCCGAGCGGCGCGAGGCGGCCATGCGCGACCGCATCCGGCGCGCCGCGACGGCCGGACACCGACGGATCGCCTCCGTCTGTGGGGCATGGCACGCGCCGGCTCTGGTCGATGCGCTGGCGGGCGACGGCGCGGCCGACGAGGCGTTGCTGCGCGACCTGCCGGCGGTCGAGGTGGCGGCGACCTGGACGCCCTGGACCTACGGCCGGCTGTCACAGAGCAGCGGTTACGGCGCGGGCATCGCCTCGCCCGGCTGGTACGATCACTTGTGGACGATGGGCGGGGTAGAGACGTTCCGGCGGAACGTCTCTACGGAGATGAGCGCCCACTGGCTGACCGGCGTGGCCCGGCTGCTGCGCGACGCCGGCTTTGACGTGTCGGCGGCTCACGTCATCGAGGGCGTCCGGCTGGCCGAGGCGCTGGCGGCGCTGCGCGGCCGGCCGTTCCCCGGCCTGGACGAGCTGGAGGAGGCGACGCAGAGCGTCCTGTGCGGCGGCGACGCCGAGCCGCTGCAACTCATCCGGCGCAAGCTGGTGGTCGGCGAGCGCATGGGCGTCGTGCCGCCCGACGTGCCGGCGGTGCCGCTGCAACGCGACTTGCAGGCGCAGGCCGTCCGACTCAGCCTCCGCCCCGATCCCGAACCCAGCGCACTCCAACTGGACTTGCGCCAGGAGACAGACCTCGAACGCAGCCGCTTGCTACACCGGCTGAGCCTACTCGACATCCCCTGGGGTGTGGCGACGCGACCCAAGGGGCAGCAGATGGGCACGTTCGGCGAGACGTGGCAGCTTCAGTGGCGGCCGGAGTTGACCCTGCGGGTCATCGAGGGGTCGATATGGGGCAATACCGCGCGCGACGCCTCGGCCGCGCGCACCGAGGATGTCGCCGCGCGCGTGACGGAACTGCCTGAACTCACGCAACTCATCGATCGGGTTGTAGCGGCCGATCTGCCGGAGTGCATCCCGGCCATTTTGGCCCACATCGAGGAGCGGGCCGCGCTTAGCCGCGACGTGCCCCACATGCTCGACGCCCTGCCGCCGCTGGCCCAGGTGGTGCGCTATGGCGGCTTGCGGCAGACGGCCGAGCATATCCCCTTGTTGCGGCGCGTCTTCGACCATCTGCTCACCCGCGCTTGCCTGGCCTTGCCGGCGGCCTGCCTGTCGCTGGACGAGGCCGCCACGTCCGAAATGCTCGAGCGGCTGTCGGCCGTCGCCGCGGCCGTGGCCCTCATGCGGGATGAAGAGGCGTTTGAGCGTTGGCGCGTGGCGCTGGGAATCCTGGCCGACCGGCGCGCCATCCAGCCGGCCGTGGCCGGGCGGGCGACGCGCCTGCTCCACGACGCGGGCGCGCTGCGCGTGGAGGGCGTCGGCTTGCACCTGGCGCGAGCGCTTTCGGCGCAGGCCGGCGGCGCGGCCGAGGGCGCGCGCTATGCCGCCGATTGGCTCGACGGCTTTCTGCGCGACAGTGGATTGCTGCTCGTCCACGACCGCCACCTGTGGGCGGCGATCGATGGCTGGCTCGCCGGGCTGGACGGCGAGCGGTTCCAGGGCGTGCTGCCTCTTCTGCGCCGGACATTTGCCGCTTACCCGGAGGGCGTGCGCCAGCAGTTGCAGGATCGGGTTAGCGCGGGCAGCCGGGCCACTCCGGCGGCGCGGCGCGAACCGGCGACCTTCGACCCGGCGCGGGCGGCGGCCGTTTTGCCTACCATTGTGCGCCTGTTAGGTCTTGAACTCGGCCGCGCGGAGGCGGAACGATGACCACAATGGGTGAGGAACGGTCGCGGCGCTGGCGTCTGGTGTTGGGCGGGAGCGAGGAGCCGGGCCAGGGGGACGAGGGGGGAGAGGCGGGCGGCGCTCCGGCCGAACAGCGGTCAACGCTGTCGCCGCGGGACGCCGCCATGGATGAGGCGCTCGACGCCCTCTATGGCGATAGCCGCGGCGGCGACCTGAGCGAGTCCATGCCCGACGTGGCTCGCTGGCTGGGCGACATCCGCGACTACTTCCCGGAGTCAGTGGTCCAGATCATGCAGCGCGACGCGCTGCAACGGCTGAACACGCGCCAACTGCTGGAGCACCCGGAGTTGTTGGCCGAGGTGGAACCGGATGCGGCGTTGGCGGCGACCCTGTTGTCGCTGCGCAAGGTGATGCCGGCCAAGACGCAGGACACGGCGCGGCAGATCGTCGCCCAGGTCGTGCGCGACCTCATGCGCCGGCTGGAGTACCCCCTGCGACAGGCGGTCAGCGGCAGCCTGGATCGGGCGGCGCGAACGCACCGGCCCAAGCGCTGGCAGGAGATTAACTGGCAGCGCACTGTCTACGCCAATCTGCGCCATTACCAGCCGGCACAGCGCGCCATCGTGCCGGAGAGGTTGATCGGCTACGGTCGTCGCCGCACCACGCTGCGCGACGTGATCCTGTGCATCGACACCAGCGGCTCGATGGCGACGTCGGTCGTCTACGGCGGCATCGCGGCGGCCGTACTGGCCTCTCTGCCGTCGCTGTCCACGCGGCTAATCATGTTCGATACGGCCGTCGTCGACCTGACCGACCAACTGGCCGATCCGGTCGAGATGCTGTTTGGCCTGCGTCTGGGCGGGGGTACAAACATCGACCGGGCGCTGAACTACTGCCGGAGCGCTATCACCCGGCCGCGTGACACGGTGTTGATCCTGATCACCGACCTGTTCGAGGGGGGGAGCAAAGAGGGCGTGGTGCGCCAGGTGGCCGACCTGCTGGCCGACGGCGTGACTTTTGTGACCTTGCTGGCGCTCAACGACCAGGGCGCGCCGCGCTACAACGCCGCGTTGGCCCAGCAGCTGGCCGATTTGGGCGCGCCGGCCTTCGCCTGCACGCCGGACGAGTTCCCGGAGTTGATGGCGCGGGCCTTGAACGGGCGCGATCTTCGGCCGTAGGTGGCGCAGTTCGCGCTAACCCTGGCGCACCGCCTGCCAGTCGCGGACGATACGCTTCTCTTCTTCGCTGAGCTTGCCCGGCAGATCCACGCTGATCGTCACGTAGAGATCGCCCCGCTCGTCGGGCTGCCGCAACTTGGGCATGCCCAGGTTGCGCAGACGGAAGGCTTTGCCGTTGCGTGTGCCTTCCGGGATGGTCAGGTTGACCGACTTGTCGATGGCTGGCACGGCGACCTTGCCGCCGAGAAGGGCGGTGAACAGGTCGACCGGCAGCGTCAGGCGCAGGTCGTCGCCGTCGCGCTCATAGAGCTCGTGGGGCAGCACCTCGACCTTCAGGTACAGGTCGCCGGCGCGGCCGTCGGCCGTCCCCGCCTGACCGCTGAGCCGCACGCGCGAACCGGTGCGGACGCCACGCGGGATACGCGCCTCCACACGCTTGCCGTTCTCCCATTGCAGGGCGCGCGCCGTACCGTGGAACGCCTCTTCGAGCGTGATCTGGATGGGGTGCTCCTGGTCGAGCAGGGGCGGCGTGGCCGCGCCCGCGCCGCGGCCCATGCCGCCGAATAGATCATCGGTGGTCGAATAGGAACCGCCAAACCCGGAACGTGTGCCGGCGCCCCGCGCGCCCATCGCCCCGAAGAGCGTCTCGAAGAAATCGGAGAAGCCGGTGGCGCCACCACCACGGCCGAACATCTGCTCAAACTCCTCCGGCGACACGCTGCGATACTGCCCGCCGCCCGGTTGCCCCGCGCCCCAGGCCCCCCAGTTGAAGTCCTCCGGCCGGCCGCCGGTGCGCGAGTACTGCTGCCACTCCGAGCCGAAGCGATCGTACTTGCCGCGCTTGTCTTCGTCGGACAGCACCTCATACGCCTCATTGATGTCCTTGAACTTCTCTTCGGCGGTCTTGTCGCCCTGGTTGACGTCGGGGTGAAATTTCCGGGCCAGCTTGCGATATGCTTTTTTGATGTCATCGGCGCTGGCGTTCTTTTTGACGCCCAGCGTCTTGTAATAATCCTTGTATTCCATAATCAGACTTGAATCTCTCTCGTGCTCGGCCGCGGACACGCTGAATAAGCCTATTCG
>NZ_JAYRVJ010000287.1:0-2976 GCF_041918635.1 Promineifilum sp. (SeqCode) | reverse complement strand
GACGCCGCGGCTGACGATTTTTGCGCGCCGGCGACAATTGCCCTCCTGCTCGAAAAAATGCAAAAGTTTCTCGCCTAGCGCCCCGTCCCTTTTTTGAGTGTTGCTCGTTTGGTGGATAGTCCTATCCGTATCAGGGATAGAGGCCCGCTTGCATAAGCGTGCGTCTAATCTCCAATTGCGCCGGACTATTCAGTTGGAGGACAAGCACTGTAACACGCCCTACGTCGGTGAGAGGCGTGATAGTCGCCCCATCGAGGATGAAGTGGTCGCTCCACTTCTGGGTTCGCGGATTGAATAAGGGAACTAACTGACCCGATCCCACATCGACAGCGCCAACATCGCTTCCCTTGTGGCGATTACAGTGAAAGCACGCCCATACCAGATTGTTGTCGCTGTCCTGACCGCCATGCTTTCGCGGGATCACGTGGTCGGGTTCATGACCTTTGACGGCATGATCCTGGTGGATCAAGCAATACTCACAGCGGTAATCGGCGCGCTGGGCAATTCGGCGACGCTGGCTTCGGGTGACGGTCACAGGCGATAGGAGGGTTAGCGGCCGGCCAACTCGACGCGCGCTCGTGCTTTGATGAGTTGCAGGCGTTCGTCTAGCTGGCCAAATCTATCTAGCTCGACTTCTTCAGCAAGGCTCAACTGGTCGGCGCTATTCTTGGTCAGGAGTTCATTGATTCGTGTCTCGATGTCCTCGGAGAAACGAAACGCGACAACCATCTCCGGTGTCGGGTCCTGAGTAAGCAAATCAATGGCCTCTCTATAAGCCTTGGTCGAGATAGGCGCCAAACGGCTGACGCCCATTTCGAGCACCAGCGGTAGGTGGTCGCCTAGTTCGGTTATAACCGAGGCCAGGTGTTCAGGCAGATCGAGTGTGACAGTTGTCATTTGCCCAGCTTTGAAATCAATTCAAAGATTCCTGCATCAGATCTTATTGTATCACATAAGCAGCTCGCCCTGGTGGATGAATTGTTGCTTCTTGACAGACCACCCGTTTCTGTTATAATTTCATCATATCATCATATGACATGATGAATAATCTTATGAGCACAAACTCGATTCGCATCCGCTACTACGTGATCACCTTTCTGGTCTGGTTCGCCACCGCGCTGCCGCTGTCACTCACGGTGCTGTTGGCCGGGGCGCGCGGGCTGAGCCTGTTCGAGGTCAGCTTTGCCCTGGGCGTCTACTCGCTGACCATCGTCCTACTCGAAGTGCCGACGGGCGGCCTGGCCGATGCCGTGGGCCGCAAGCGGGTAGCCCTGCTGGCCTTCGCCCTGGCCGCGCTCTATAACCTGGTCTTCCTGTTCGCCTTTTCCTTCCCCATTTTGTTGCTGGCGATGATCCTCTACGGCGTCAGCCGCGCGCTGTCTTCGGGCGCGCTCGACGCCTGGTTCGTGGATGCGCTCCAGGCAGCCGACCCTGCCGTCGATCTCCAGCCCGCTCTGGCCGGGGCCGAGACCGTGTCGCTGCTGGCGCTCGGCCTCGGCGCAGTGGCCGGCGGCGCGCTGCCGCGGCTGTTCGCCGGACTGCCGGCCGATGGCACAGCCGTCCTCACCCCGCTGGCTATGCCTATTGTCGCCGCGCTGGCGGTCAAGCTGCTGCTGGTGGCCGCCGTGGCCCTGCTTATCCGCGAAGAGCGGCCGGCCGGCGGCGCGTCGTGGCGGGCCGGTTTTCGCGCCGTGCCCGCGCTGGTGCGTGAGGCGAGCGTGTTGAGCCGCGCCAATCCGCGCCTGCTGCTGCTCATGTCGGCGTCGTTCGTCGCCGGTCTGGCGATCATCAGCCTCGAAGCCCTCTGGCAGCCGTTCTTCGCCGCCCTGCCGGGCGTGAGCGACGGCGGTGCGCCCACGCTGCTGTTCGGCGTCATCATGGCCGGCAACTTCCTGGTCGGCATGGTCGGGAACTTGCTGTCCGTGCCGCTGTCGCGGCGGCTGGGCGGGCGCTATGGCCTGGTGGGGGCCATCTCGCGGCTGCTGCAGGGCGCGTCCATTCTGGGGCTGGCGGCAGCCGGCGCGCTCTTCCCCGCCACTGGCCTCTTCTGGCTGGCGTACCTGATGGGCGGCGTTGGCCTTTCGCCCCACGCCACCCTACTCAACGCCGAAATCCCAGCCGAACGGCGCTCGGCCATGCTCTCCGTCCAGTCCTTAGCCGCCTACCTGGGCAGCTTCCTGGGCGGGGCGGGGCTTGGCTACGTCGCCGACCATCTTTCCATCTCGGCCGCCTGGGCCATCGCTGGGGCGCTGACCGTGGTATCATTGGTTCCCTACCTGATGCTGGACGCGCGGCGCGTCCGACCGGAGGACAACCGTGGAACAGAGCGGCTTTTCGAGCAGCCTTAAACGCCGGACGTTGGCCGAACAGTTGGCCGACGCCCTCAAGGAGGCCATCCTGGCTGGGCGCTGGGCGGCGGGCGAGGCCCTGCCGACCGAACCGGAACTGGCGGCGCAGTTCGGCGTCAGCCGGGCGGTCGTCCGCGACGGGACGCGGATGCTCGCCGCCCAGGGGTTGGTCGAGGCGCAGCACGGCCGCGGCGTCTTCGTCACCGGCTCGCCCGTGGCCGCCTTTGGCGACGCGCTGTTGTTGGCCCTGCGCCGCGCCGGGGCCAGCGTGTGGGACGTGGAGCGCTTCGAGCAGATGGTGCTGCCGGAGGTGTTGGCCGAGGCGGCCCGGCAGGCGACGGACGAGGAGTTGGCCGCCCTCCGGCAGTTGGCCGACGACTACCACACCGTCTTCGCCGAGGCAACCCGGCAAAGCTGGGGCCGTGAGCACCTATTGCCCGGCGATCGCGAGCGCGTCATGGCCGCCTTCCGGGCCGTCTACGGCGCGATCTTCGCTGCGACCCACAACGCGCTGTGGGCCTTGCTGGCCGAGCCGCTGTTGCGATTGCGCGCGCCGCGCTCCTGGGAGACAGGCGAGATGACGGTTGAGGCGTTCATCGCCCACGAGCGCCGCGTGACGGAGGCGCGG
>NZ_JAYRVJ010000286.1:0-16620 GCF_041918635.1 Promineifilum sp. (SeqCode) | reverse complement strand
CGGCCATGACGATCGCCACGCCCGCCTTGTCGTCCGCGCCCAGCAGCGTCGTGCCGCTGGCGGTCACGATGTCGTCGCCGATCCGATCCTTCAGGTAGGGCGAATTTTCGTAGGTGAGCACCTGCTCCGGGGCGTCGGGCAAGGGGATGTCGCCGCCCTGATAATTGCGATGGACGAGGGGCTTGATGTTCGCGCCGCTATAGGCCGGGCTGGTGTCCACGTGGGCCAGCAGGGCGATGGTGGGCACGTCGTGGGCCACGGTGGCCGGGATGGTCGCCAGAACCGCGCCGTAATCGGTCAGGCGCACGTCTTGCGCGCCGATCTCGTTCAGTTCCTCGAGGAGGAGGTTGAGCAGGTCGTACTGCCGTTCGGTGCTGGGCGAGGTGGGGGAGGATTCGTCGGCTGTCGTGTCGATCTGGACGTAGCGCACCAAGCGCTCCTCGACCTCGCGCTCGAAATTCATGGTCATAATTGCCTCTCCAGAATTAGACACGGATGGGACACGGATAATACGGATTTAACGGATTGAATCTTTTCGCGATTATTTCAATCCGTATAATCCGTTCAATCCGCGTCCCATCCGTGTTTAATCTCTTGATCTCTTAGACACCCACGGGGTAGCCAGGCCCCAACGGGATGCCAAGGACGTACCACAGGACGAACAGGATGATCCACGCCACGGCCAGGATCAAGGTGTAGGGCAACATCAGGGCGATGATGGTGCCAATGCCAGTATCCTTCTGGTAGCGTTGGGCCACGGTGAGGATGAAGGGCAAGTAGACCATCAGCGGCGTGATGACGTTCATGGGCGAGTCGCCGACGCGGTAGGCGGCCAGCACCGTCTGCGGGGCCGTGCCCAGGCGCATGAACAGCGGCACGAAGATGGGCGCAAAGATGGCCCATTTAGGCATGGAACCGGGGATGATGATGTCCAGCAACATAATGACGACCATGAAGCCGATCAGCAGCGGGATCGCGCTGATGTTGGCCTGTTCCAGGAAGCCGGCCAGAGCCACGGCGATCACGTTGGGCATATTGCTGAAGTTGAAGTAGGCGATGAATTGGCTGATCATCAACAGCATGAAGACCAGCCCGGCCAGCCCGGAGAACGTCTTGGTGACGGCGGCGATGACCTGGTTGGCGGTCGTCAGCGTCTTGGCCCCGCGACCGTAGGCGATGCCGGCTATCAAGAAGAGGATGGTGATGATGAACAGCAGCGCGTCCATAAAGGGCGTCGCGCCGATAATGGCCCCCGTCTCCGGGTCACGCAGGGGCGCGCCGGACGGCAGCGTCAGCAGTAGAATGAAGACGACGTAGCCCAGGACCGCCAGGCCCGCATAGCGCATGCCGCGCCCCTCGCCGGTCGCGTCGTGGGCGGCTGCGTCGCCGGCCTCGGTCTGGGCAGCCTCATAGACCCCCAGCCGCGGCTCGATGATGCGGTCGGTGATCAGCGCGGCAACGACGCTTAGGATAAACGACGACGCGATCTGGAAGTAGAAGTTGGAGATCAGGGTAAGGGGAGCGCCGCCGCCCAGGGCAGCCGCCTCGTTGGTGATCTCAGTCAGCATCGCGTCGAGGGGAGTAACGAGAATGTTGACAGCGAAGATAGCGCTGACGCCGCCATAGGCCGCGGCCACGCCGGCCAGCGGGTGGCGCTTGACGCTCAGAAAGGCCGCCGCGCCGAGCGGGATGAGGATCAGATAGCCGGCGTCGGTGGCCACGCTGGACAGGACGCCGACGAAGATGATGATGAACGACAGCAGCCAGCGCGGCGAGACGGCAACCAGCTTGCGGATGAGCGCGGCCATCAGCCCGGCCTCTTCGGCCACGCCCGCGCCCATCATGGCGATGAAGACGACGGCCACCACACTGAAGCCGGCGAAGTTGGACACGAACGAGGTGAAGATGAAGCGGATGCCGTCCACGGTCAAGAGGCTGCGAATGGCTATCGTCTGCTCTTGAATCTCGAAATCCGTGTCGTAGGGCTCGGCGGGCAATAGCTCTTGTGCTTCCGTGCTATCTTCGTAGAAGCTTAGATCCGTCTCCTGAGCCACAGGCACGGCGATCTGCTCGGTGACGCTAACATTGGCCCAGTCGAGAATGGCCGAAAGGACGATAACGCCGATGATCAAATAAAGAAACATCAATACCGGATGGGGCACTTTGTTGCCGATACGTTCGATGGTCCCCAACCAGCCGCCGGTTTTCTTCGGCCCACCTGCAGCGACAGTAGACATGGTCTTCTCCTATTGATTCCTCAGCGGTGAATAAAGGTCGTTTGATAACACGATAAATTGCCCGCGCTCAATCTATTCTCGTAGCGCAGCCATTCCTGGCTGCGTTCGGCCGCCGCAGCCAGGAATGGCTGCGCTACAGGCGCGAAGAACGGCGATGAATTGCCTGACTACGAACGCAGCTTCGCCAACTCTTCCAGATAAACGATGGCCGTCTCGATGCCCCGGTGGAACATCTCGACGCTGAAGCGCTCGTTGGGCGAGTGCAGGCCGTCGTCGTCCAGGCCGTAACCCATCATGACCACCGGGATGCCCATCAGGTCGGCGATCTCGGCCACGACAGGAATGCTGCCGCCGCCGCGGGTGAAGATGGGCGTCGCGCCCCAGCCGCGCTCATAGGCCCGCGCCGCCGCCTGCATCTCCGGGATGTCAAACGGGAACAGTGCCGCCTTGCCGGTCGTCAGCAGCCTGACCTCGGCTTTCACGGTCGGCGGGGCGATGGACTCGATGTAGCGCTTCACCAACTCGAAGATCTGGTGCGGGTCCTGGTTGCCCACCAGCCGCGAACTGATCTTCATCCCCGCTTTGGCCGGGACGATGGTCTTGGGGCCGGGGCCGGTCCAGCCGCTCCACATGCCGTTGATATCCAGCGTCGGCCGGGCGGCGATGCGCTCGCGGATGTTGAAAGCCGCGTCGCCCCAGACGGCCGGCACGCCGGTGGAGGCCATGTAGTCATCCTCGCTGAGGTCGGTCTTGGCGATCATGGCCCGCTCGTCCGGCGTCAGGGGCACCACGTCGTCGTAGAAGCCGGGCACGGCGATGGTGTTGTCCTCGTTGTAGAGCTTGGCAACGATCTGGGCCAGGGCCAGAGCCGGATTGTGGGCCGCGCCGCCCCACAGGCCGCTGTGGAGGTCATTGGCCGGGCCGTCCACCTCGACTTCCATGTAGGTCATGCCGCGCAGGCTGTGCAGAATGGCCGGTTCTTCGATGGAGCGCATGGAGGTGTCGCTGATGATGCACACGTCGGCCTTCAGCAGGTCGAGGTGCTCCTTGATGAAGGGAACCAGGTTAGGGGAGGAGACTTCCTCCTCGCCTTCGATGAAGAGTTTGACGTTGACCGGCGCGCTGCCGTTGGCCTTGAGGTAGGACTCCAGCGCCTTGGCGTGGATGAATAATTGCCCCTTGTCATCCGTCGCGCCGCGGGCGTAAATCTTGCCGTCCTTCTCGACCGGCTCGAACGGGTCGGTGTGCCAGCCGTCTTCCATGAGGGCGGGCACGACGTCGTAATGGCCGTAGACGAGGACGGTGGGCTTGTCTGGCCCCGCGCCCAGCCACTCGCCATAGACGACGGGATGGCCGGCGGTGGGCATGATGGCGACGTTGTCTAGCCCCGCAGCGCGCATGTCGGCGGCCAGCCACTCGGCGGCGTGCTGCATGTCGCCGGCGTGGGCCGGGTCGGCGCTGATGCTGGGAATACGCAGGAACTCGTGGAGTTGTTGGCGGAACGTGTCGGCGTGGGTGCGCGAATAGGCGCGCGGCGCGTCACTGATGTGGGTCATTGCGATGATGTTACCTCCGTGGTTAGCTACTCAATATCAGGCCGCGACGTTATGACGTTGTGAAGCGGACGACTTTAGACCATATTATATGGGCTTTTTGTCGGGTTGTCACCTGACAAAAATACCAGTTTTGGCATAATGTGGATGGTGAAGCGAGTCAAAGGGCCGGATGCCAATGCCGAGATTTGCCCACTGCATGGCCGATGAACGACACTGTTTCACTCGTTGCCTCAGCCGCTAGCTCCCCATACATGGCTTGCTTGATGAGTTCGCGCCAGCGCCCGTCCTGTGACGCCAGCGCCCACCGGCACGCCGCCGGCTTGCTGACCACCGCGCCGTGTTCCAGCGTGTAGAGCGCCCGGCACATCGTCTGCACGGCGTAGGCGCGGTAGCCGGGGTGGGCGCGGCGGAGGGCGTCGGCCGCCTCCGCCGTGGCCCACCAGGAGCGCAGGACGCCGGCCGTCGCCCGGCGCAGGTCGTCGGGTGAGACGGAATCGATGAGCGTCGCCGGCGGCGGGCCGAACAGCGCCACGCCGTGTTCGCGCACGATGTGGCGGTGGATGACCCAATCGGTGTGGTGCAGCTTGGGCTGGAGCACCTCGTCCGGGCCGCGCTCGATGTTGAGGTGCGTCGCGCCGGCCGGATCGTGGCGGCGCAGGGCGCGCAGGGGGATGTAGCTGCCCTCCAGTTCCGCGGCGAAGGGGTGACCGCTGGCAGCTAATCGGCGGTGCATCTCGACCAGTTGCGCGGCTGTCTCCGGGAACAAGTCATCGGCGATGGCCGCCAGGAAGTCCACGTCGCTACGCGCCGGGTCAAAGTCACCCAGAACGAGTGAGCCGTCGAGGTACAGGCCGATCAGTTGCTCCCCCAGGACGGCCCGCGCGCCCTGCAGCAACTCCTCTAGCAGAGCGTCTACGTCGGGAAAGGGGGTGACGGGGAGCATGCAACGACGAAGAATGGCTACGGATTAGGACGGACAAGACAGATGAGGACGACGCAAGCCATTGCGCCGTCCTCATCCGTTCTAACCGTCTTGATCCGTAGCCATTTCTTCTTCTATCTCCTCTTCCTCCGGCTTCACCGGGGCGCGACCATAGAGGTGGGCCAGATCGGCCAGCCCCATCGCGATGCCCTCAGCGCGGGCGGCGAACATCTCCCGCGTGTAGCGCCAGCGCCACCAGCCGCCCTCCTTGCCGGGGTAGTTCATGCGCGCCTCGTTGCCCAGCACGAACAGGTCTTGCATGGGGATGATGGCCATGGCCGACACCGAGGCGTAGGCCAGCCGGATGAGGTCCCAGACGATGTCCCGGCCGCTGACTTGCAGGTAGCGCCGCACGTGGTCGCGCTCCGCCTCCCTGGCGTTGAGGTACCAGCCGAGCGTCGTCTCGTTGTCGTGCGTGCCGGTGTAGACGACCGAGTTGCGGGTGTAGTTGAAGGGCAGGAAGTCGCTGTTCTGCTCGCCGCCGAAGGCGAACTGGAGGATCTTCATGCCGGGCATTGCGAAGCGGTCGCGCAGTTCTTCGACTTCCGGCGTGATGACGCCCAGGTCTTCGGCGATGATGGGCAACTCGCCTAGCTGCTCTTGCATCGCCTCGAAGAAGGGGATGCCCGGCCCTTTAACCCACTGCCCCTTGACGGCCGTCGGCTCTGAGGCGGGAATCTCCCAATACCCTTCGAAGCCGCGGAAGTGGTCAATGCGCACGATGTCAGCCTGGAGCAGGTTGATCTGGATGCGCTGCGCCCACCACTGGTAGTTGTCGGCGGCTATGACATCCCAGCGGTAGAGCGGGTTGCCCCAGCGCTGGCCCGTCTCGCTGAAGTAGTCCGGCGGCACCCCGGCCACGACCGAGGGCGAACCGTCGTCATTCATGTAGAACAGGTCTGGATGCGACCAGACGTCGGCGCTGTCATAGGCGACGAAGATGGGGATGTCGCCGATGATGCGGATGCCCTTCTCGTTGGCGTAGGCTTTCAGTTCCAGCCACTGCTTGTAGAACAAGAACTGCTGGTATTTCTGGAGCATGATGGCGTCGCTCAACTCGTTCGTCCACTGTTTCAGGGCTTTGGCCTGGCGCGTACGGATGGGCTTCGGCCACTTGGCCCACATGCCGCCCTCCACGTCCTTGTGGTGCTCCTTCAGGGCCATGAACAGGGCGAAGTCGTCCAGCCAGAAAGCGGCCTCGGCGCAAAAGGCGTCGAACGCGGCGCGTCGCTCCTCGTCGCCGTGGTCGCGGAAGTGCTCGTAAGCGGCGCGCAGCAGGGCGGTCTTGTACTCGATGACCGGGCCAAAGTCCACCTCGGCCGTGGGCAGCGAGGGCGCCTCGGCCACAACTTTGGCTGGCAGGAAACCCTCGCTCACCAGCCGGTCGGGGCTGATGAGCATGGGGTTGCCGGCGAAGGCCGAGAACGACTGGTAGGGGGAGTCGCCATAGCCGGTGGGGCCGAGCGGCAGCACTTGCCACAACTGCTGTTGGGCCGCCTCTAGAAAGTTAACGAACTGGTACGCCCCATCGCCCAAATCGCCGATACCATAGCGGCTGGGCAGGCTGGTGGGGTGGAGCAACACACCCGCGGAACGCTCGAATTTCATCGTTTCTCTCCTTGAAGCGCTTCCCAACACGGGATCCGCTCCCGCACATTATCCGGCCGATCGCCCGAATTGTGCAATTGAACGGCGAAAGAGACTCCCTTGTGGTCGGTGGCGATGCCCTCCCACATGATGAGACCAAACCCCTTCGCATAATAATATCTCTCAAAAGGCTGCGCCGCGAGGCGGCCATCCACTTCGCCATACGCCGCCAGCGCGATCACGTCTTTCAGCCGCAAGCCGCGCCCCGGGCGGCCTTCAGTGTCGGGCAGAACGCACTCCTGCTGAATGGACTCCAGCCGAATCCAGGTGACGTGCCGGCCGGAGAGGCTGGCGTTCATCATGCAGTTGCCCTTGCGCCGGCTGACGACGAGGACGCTGCGCCGGTAGAACTGGCCTACGGCCATCTGGCGCGGCGCCCAGACTGCGCCGTAGCGCTCGCCGTCCATCAGGCTGTAGAAGTTGCCCGACCCCGGCGAGGTGTCCGTGCCGCGGTAGATGAAGCGCGCATCGGCCCACAGTTCTTCCCACTCGTTGTTCTTGGTTTGGTAGAAGCGCGTCCCGTCCGTCTGCGTCTGCAAGCGCTGCTGGCCGACCATGGGTCCGGCGGGCATGTCAAAGATGTACTTCATCTCGTACAGCCGGCCGTCGCCGCACAGATAGGGCAGGAGGTCATACTTGGCCGGCGACTCCACGACGACGATAGACACGAACAGCGTCGAGCCGAAGAACTCGCCGCGGGCGTTGCGCATGCGCCAGCGACCGATGGCCCGTCCCGGCGCGATCGGCGCGGTCAGCTCCACGGAGACGGTAGCGACGCCCTGTGGCGGGACGTTCGTGACGGCGACGCGCGTCGTCTCGCCCAGTTGCGCCCCGCCGACGTAGACCAGTTCGTAGCCAGTCGACCAGGGGATGGAGCCGGTGTTGCGGATGGCCCACGTCTTCTGGAACGTCTCACCGATGGCGATCTCGCTGCCGTCGGGGATAGTGACGTGCGCGTCCAATTGCGCGTCGTCCAGGGCCGTCGCGCCGGGCGTGGACGAGACGGGTACGCGAATCTCGGCGTACAGCAGATCGCCGAAGAGCTGCCCGGCCGGGTTGCGCGGACGCCACGTGCTGCGGTGGATGCCGGGAGCCAGCGGCGCGCGCAGCGGCACGGTCACCTCGACTGTCTCACCCGGCAGGGCCTCGGGCAGCGGCGCGCTGTCCGGCCCGTTCATCTGGTTATTGGCGACGAAGACCAGGGCATAGCCGGCCCCCCAGGCCGAGGAGCCGACGTTGCGCACGCGCCACGTCTTCTCCAGCCGCGCGCCCCCGTTTACCACCGTCCCATCCGGAAAGGTGGCGTCCGCGACGAACGCGGCATTGTCGAGCGTGCCCAGCCGCACCACCTCGATGACCACGTCCAGGATGTCGCCGAAAGGCGCGCCATCAGGCGTGCGCGGCTGCCAGGCGGAGCGGTGGCGGCCGGGGCCGGCCGGCGCGACGAGAGGGACGCTGACCTCCACCACCTGGCCCGGCGCGGCTGGCGGCAGGGCCACTGCGGCCGGGCCGCTCATGGGGTTATCGCCGGCGAAGGCCAGGCTGTAGCCGTCGCCCCACGTGGTGCTGCCCGTGTTGCGCACGCGCCACGTCTTGGTGAAACCGGAGGCGGGGGCCATACGCTGGCCGTCGGGAATGGTGACCTCGGCCACACTGGTCGCGTCGTCGCCGGCTGGCTGAGCGGCGGTGATGCGCAACTCGACGGCCAGCTCTTCGCCAAAGGGGCGGCCCGTCGCGTCCCACAGTTGCCAGATAGCGCGGTAGTTGCCTGCGGCGGCCGGCGCGGTGATAGAAACGGACAGGTCGGCCGTCGCTCCCGGCCGGGTGGTGGGCACGCCGGTAGCTCTGGCCTCGCCGGCGGCCAGCGGGTCGCCGGCCGTGTGGGCCAGTGTGTAGCCCGTCTCCCAGGTGGTGTCGCCCGTGTTGCGCACGCGCCACGTCTTCAGCGCGGTCTGGCCCGCCTCCAGACTCGCGCCGGGGGGGAGTGTCACGTGGGCGACGAAAACGGCGTCGTCGCGGCGGGAGACGGGCGAGACCACGACATCGACGTATAGCTCGAAAGCAAACAGGCGGCCGCGACCGTTGCGCGCCTTCCACGTGCTACGGTGGCGGCCTGGCGCGGCCGGCGCGACGAGGGGGACGCTGACTTCGCCGATTTCGCCCGGCTTCAGCGCCGGCAGGGGCGCGCTGCCCGGCCCGTCCATGCGCTCGTCGCTGTAGTGCTCCAGCGTGCAATTCGTCCACGTGCTGGCGCCGCTGTTGCGCACGCGCCACGTCTTGGTGAACGGCTGGCCCGCCTCGACCGTAGTCCCGTCCGGCGCGGTCACGTCGCCCACGCAAGTCATCTCGTCTACGACCGGCACGGTCACGTCGCGGAAGTAGCCGGCCGGGTCGACCACGTCGGCGATAACGTAGCCGTCCAGCCCGCCGCCCGGCCGTTGCAGCGTCAGGTGCAGGTGGACGCCGGTTGAACTGCCCGACGTGCCGGCCAGGCCGAGGCGCTGGCCGAGTTCCACCGTCTGGCCCGTCGCCAACGTGGATAAAATCTCGCCCAGGTGGGCATACCAGGTATACCAGGTGACGCCGTCGGGCCAATCGTGGCGGAGGCGGACGTAATTGCCGTAGCCGGTGTCGCCGGTCTTGATGCGGTCGACGACGCCGCGCTGCGCGGCCACGACCTCGACCGGCTCTCCTCCGGTCCGGACGGCGCGCAGGTCGATGCCCTCGTGGCGGCCGTTGGCGTAGGGGCGGGGGCTGTTAAAGGGATCGTTGATGAAGAACCCGGTGGTCACCGGGTTGGCGAGAAAGAACGGTGTGTTGTCGCCCGGCATTTGATACTACCTGCCTTGTGAGCGTGGTTCGTAGTCAGGTGATTTATCGCCGTTTCTCGTTTTGTCAGGTGCAACCCGCTTCAGAAAGTGGGTCGCACCTGGGCGAAGAACGGCGATGAATCGCCTGACTACGAACGGGGAACGATGTTGTTAACCGCGATAGAGCATCTGCGCCCTGGCCCACTCGTAGAGTTGCTGGTACGCCTCGGCCGAGCGCTGCCAGGAGAAGTTGGCGTGCATGCCGTTGGTCTGGATGCGCCGCCAGCCTTCTCGATCGGTGTTGTAGACGTAGGTGGCGCGCTGAATGGCGTGCCAGAGCGAATCCCCGTTGAAGTCGTAGAAGGTGAAGCCGGTGATGCCATCATGCACAGTGTCGG
The DNA here is from genome assembly GCF_041918635.1 of Promineifilum sp. (SeqCode). Lineage (NCBI taxonomy): Bacteria > Bacillati > Chloroflexota > Ardenticatenia > Promineifilales (SeqCode) > Promineifilaceae (SeqCode) > Promineifilum (SeqCode) > Promineifilum sp. (SeqCode). Next base: position 6,990 of record NZ_JAYRVJ010000286.1, on the reverse strand, counting down.
CCAGCCCGCCGGTGGCCCGGACGATGGGCACGCTGCCGTAGCGCATGGCGATCATCTGCCCCAGGCCGCACGGCTCGAACAGCGACGGCATCAGGAACATGTCGCTGCCGGCGTAGATCAGGGGGGCCAGGTTGGCCTGGTAGCCGATGTAGGCGGCCATTTTCTCGCGGTGATAGCCGGCCAGTTGGCGAAACATGTTCTCATAGTGGGGTTGGCCCGTGCCCAACACGACGAACTGCGCCGGGCCGGAGTAGCCGTTCATCAGCAGATGGATGGCGTGGCCCATCAGGTCGAACCCCTTTTGCCAGTCCATGCGCGAGATCATGGCCAGGATGGGGATATTCGACAGTTGGGGCAGGCCAAGCGCGGCCTGGAGAGCGCGCCGGTTCTCGTCGCGCGCCTCGCGGGCCTCGACGGTGTAGTGCGCGGGCAGGCGCGGGTCGGTGGCCGGATTCCACTCGTCGTAATCAAGCCCGTTGAGGATGCCGTGCAGGTCGCGCTGGCGGTGGCGCAACAGGCCATCCAGCCCGGCCCCGCCCTCGTAGGTCATGATCTCGCGGGCGTAGGTGGGGCTGACGGTGTTGATGATGTTGGCATGGTAGATGCCGCGGGCCATGAAGTTGACCTCGCCATACCCCTCCTCGGCCAGCCCGTGGGTGTACAACTGCATGTACTCGAAGACGTTCCAACTCGTCTTGCCCTGGTGGGCCAGGTTGTGGATGGTGAAGACGCTGCCGATGCCGCGGAAGCGGTCGTCCGCCTGCCCGGCGGTTGCCAGCCAGACGACGGCCGGCGCGGTGTGCCAGTCATGGGCGTGCAACAGGTCGGGCCGCCAGTCGAGATGTGACGTCAACTCGAAAGCGGCCTTGCTGAAGAAGGCGAAGCGGTACGGGTCGTCCCAGTAGCCATAGATGTTGGGCCGGTTAAACAGGTTGTGCTCGGCGATGAAGTAGACCGGCACGTCGCTGCCCGGCAGCCGCCCCTCGAACGCCCCGGCCGAGATGACGCCCGAGCCGGTTGGCACGTTCAGTTGCAGCGGCATGCTGCCGACGCCCGGATAGCCGGCCTCGATATTGGCGTAGGCGGGCATCATCACACGTACGTCATGGCCCATGTCGTGGAGCGCCTTGGGCAGCGAGCCGCCGATGTCGCCCAGCCCGCCGGTCTTGGCGAAAGGCGCCACTTCGGCGCTGAGGAACAGGATACGCAATGGTTCGGCCATGTCATTTGCCTCGTGCTTCGGTTCGCCGGCCGGCCGCGGCCCACGCTATGGAACACTCGGTGGAACGCAGTACGCCGGCGTGTAATTTAGTTGTATACTATCTAGTACTATAGTACGGGTGGCGGCAGCAGGTCGCCAACGGACTATGCTATTGTCCTCGATTACAGCGGTTGATCAAATCGCACGCTCAGGCGCAACGCGCGAGCGCATAGGAGTGAGCAGATGCGCTACCGTGTAGCTGTCGAAGACATCGAGCTGGGTCATTGGGTGGCCTGGGTGCTCGACCTGCCCGGCTGCTATGGTGACGGCCCCACCGATGAGGCCGCCATTGCCGCCGCGCCGGACGCCATTGCTGCCTATTACCAGTGGCTACATCGCCACGACCCCGCCTTACCCGAGGCTCTGGAGCCTATCGCTGTCGAAGTGGCGGAACGCTTCACCGCCCATCCGGCGACCGACCAACCCGATTATCTGGTCAACGCCTTCTTCGATCACGACCGCCGCGTCCTCAGCTATTGGGACGTGGCGGTCGCGGCGCGCTTGCTGGAGTGGGCCGTGGCCGATCTGGATGACGTATTGACCTGTATCCCGCCGGAGTTGCTGAAAGGCGCGGGGACGCGGCGGTCGGACGTGGCCGCTATCGTCATGCACATCGCCACCGCCGAGAACTGGTACTTCGGTATGATGGGGCTTGATCTGGACAGGCAGAACGCGCCGGCCGCGCCGCGGCTGTGGCTGGCAGCCGTGCAGGCCAACACCCGGACGCAACTGCCCCGCTTGATAGGCGACGAGCGGGTAGTGACGTTCAGCGGCGAGACGTGGACGGCCCGCAAGGTGCTGCGCCGCACGCTCTGGCATACGCGCGACCACACGCGGCACATCGCCCGGCTGCTCCCCATGAGTGGTCGGGTCTTCTAGGCCGTTAGCGCCGCCAGCACCCGCCGCAGCCGCGCCGCCGCCTCGTCGGCCACTGGCGTGAGGTCGGGGCTGATACCGGCGCTAAACATGGTGTGCGGGTCGATGATGGAGACGACGCTGCCGCCGGCCTCGTCCTCATAGACGATGACGTTGCACGGCAGGAACAGGCCGATCTCCGGCTCAATCGTCAGCGCCCGGTGCGCCAGCAGCGGGTTGCACGCCCCCAGGATGACGTAGCGCTTGAAGTCCACGTCGATCTTCTGTTTCAGTGTGGCCTTCACGTCGATCTGCGTCAGCACGCCGAAGCCCTCGGTCTTCAGCGCCGCCGTGGCTGCCTCGATGGCCGCCTCGTAGGGCAAGTCGAGGCGCGCCCGCATGCCGTAGTCAGTCGTGGATTGGCTCATGAGAGTGGCTCCTTGCTACGTGTCCTTGCGCCACAGTACCATGATGGCGATTCCGGCCACGGCGATCAACCCCACGCCGACGATCAGCGCGCCGATGCTGAAGATGGTCTGCCAGTTGGTGGGAGCCGGTTCGGGCAGGGTGTTGGCGGCGATGGCGATGGGGGTTGCCCGCGGCGAGGGGGTGGGCTGGACGGCGCTGAGGGCCGCGGCCCCCAGATCGGCCGGCGCGGCGGTCAGGGTCGGTGTGGTCGTCGGCGTTGGCTCCGGGGTGGGTGTGGGTGGCCGGACGAGTAGCTCCTGCCCGATCTGGAGGATGGTGTCGGGCGCGATGTTGTTGAACGCCGCCAGTTGTTCCAGCGTCAGGCCGTAGCGCAGGGCGATGGCCCAGGCCGTGTCGCCGCTCTTGACGATGTGGGTCAACTGGGGGGTGGGTGTGGGCGGCGGCTCCTCGCCGGGCAGCAGCCGTACTTTGACCTCATTGCCCGGGTGGACGACGGCGTCCTGTGATAGGCCGTTTAGCCAGAGCAGTGTCGCCAGATCGGTCTTATAGTAGGCGGCGATGACCCACAACGACTCCCCTTCTCGGACGCGATGGGTGGCCGGCGGGGTGGGGGTGGGCGGCGGGGGTTGGCCGTCGGCCAACCGGATAGTCAACTTATCGCCGGGGTTCAAAACGCTGTCGGCCGTCAGCCCATTGAACAGATACAGGTCGGCCAGCGACACCTCGTAGCGGGCGGCGATGGCCCAGAAGGTATGGCCCTCCAGCACGGTATGGACGATGGAGCCGTCGGGGTTGGGAGCGGCCAACTGGATGGGCGCGACGATGAACGGCACGTCGACGACCTGCTGCTCCTCGCGCGGCGGCGGGCCTTCGTTCTGTGTGCCGAAGACCATGACGTAGAAGTTCTGGCCGTTGCCGACGGACAAGCCGACGCCCGCTTCGGTCCAGCGCGGGTTGAGCATGTTGCTGAAGTGGGTGGCGCTGTTGCGCCACCAGGTGACGCCCTGCTGCGGCGTCAGGCTCGTCCCGCCGACGAGATTCTCGCCGGCCCAGCCGGGGTAGCCGGCTGCCTCGGCGCGATCCTGCCAGGTGCTGCCGTTGACGCCGTAGTGGCTGTAGACGCCGGCTGAGGAGATGAAGTTGGCGTGCCCCTGCGCGGCAGCGGCCAACGCGGAGTTGTGGGCCAGCGGCGGCAGACCATACTCCGCGCGAACCTGGTTGACCAACTGCAAGACGTCACCGGCCTGGGCTTCGGCTCGTTCCGTATGGCCTATGGCGAGGAGGAGCAGTCCGCCAAAGACGGCTAGGTAGATGCGACGTGCCATACTGAGTGGCAACTATAGGCCAGATCGGAGAGACGGGCAAGGGGTGTAAGGGAGTTCTAAAGCTATCGCGCTTGCCCTCTCCCCAACCCCCTCCCACAGGGAGAGGGAGTCTGCCCCCTCGCCCCCAGGGAGAGGGTTGGGGAGAGGGTTTTGTTGCGCCCGCGCCGGAATGCGCTATTTTTCAGGGAGAGGACTCAGCCCATGACTGAAGAACAACCCCAACTGACCCCCGCCGCCGCCGTCACCCTGCGCGAGATCACCCAGGATACCCTGCGGTCGATTCTGCGGCTGAAGGTGAAACCGGAGCAGGAGCAATTCGTCGCCAACAACGCCGTCTCTGTCGCCCAGGCCCACTTCGAGCCGAAAGCGTGGTTCCGGGCCATCTACGCCGACGAGACGCCGGTGGGCTTCGTGATGCTCTACGACGACCCCGACGCGCCGGAGTACTACCTGTGGCGCTTCATGATCGACGCCCGCTACCAACACTTCGGCTTCGGCCGGCGCGCGCTGGAGCAGCTGATCGCCCACGTCCGCGCCCGCCCCAACGCGACGGAGTTGAAGCTCAGCTACGTGCCAGCCGAGGGCGGTCCCGAGCCATTCTACGCTGGCCTGGGCTTCGTCAACACGGGTGAGGTGGACGACGGCGAGAACGTCATGAAGCTAACCCTATAAGAAAATCATCCGCAGATTTCGCAGATTACGCAGATTTGAAGAACAAATCTGCGAAATCTGCGGATGATTCTTCTGAGAGTGAACGTGACCTTCCCGGTTTACTATGCGGCGGCGCAGGAGCGGCACGAGCCGGCCGGCCACCCGGACGCGCCGGCGCGGTGCGAGGCGCTGCTGGCCGCCGCCGCCGACTGCGGGGCGACAACGCAACCGCCGGGCGACCTCGGCCTGGAACCTATCGCCGCCGTCCACAGCGCCGGCCTGCTGGAGCTGCTGCAAACGGCCTACGCCGACTTTGCCCGGCTGCCGGAGGGGCCGCGCCCGGCCGTCCCCGACACGTTTCCCGTGCGCGACAAGGGGCGCTATGAGCACGTTCCCCGCAATATCTGGGCGCGGCTGGGTCACTACTGCACCGATACCCTGACGCCCATCCTGCCCGACACGTGGTCGGCCGCCTATGCGTCGGCGCAGACGGCGCTGGCGGCGGCCGAGGCTGTGGCGGCCGGCGCGCCGCTGGCCTACGCGCTTTGCCGCCCGCCCGGCCACCACGCCTACCGCGACCTCTATGGCGGCTACTGTTACCTGAACAACGCCGCCATCGCCGCCGAATGGCTGGCGCGGCGCGGCCGGCGCGTGGCCGTCCTCGACATTGACTACCACCATGGCAACGGCACGCAGGCCATCTTCTACGACCGGGCCGACGTCTTCTTCTGCTCCCTACACGCCGATCCGGAGGACGAGTACCCCTACTACGCCGGCTACGCCCGCGAGACGGGCCGCGGCGCGGGGCAGGGCTACACGCTCAATCTGCCGCTGCCGCCGGACACAGATGATCTGGCCTACCGGCGCGCCCTGGATGTCGCGTTGCGGGCCATCGCCGGCTACGCGCCCGACGTGCTGCTCGTGTCACTCGGCTTCGACACGCTGGCCGGCGACCCGCACGGCGGGCTGCGACTCGCCCCGGCCTCGTTCCGGCCCATCGGCCGGGCGCTGGCCGCGCTGGGCTGGCCAATGCTGCTGGTGCAGGAGGGGGGCTACTTGGTTCCGGCGCTGCGAGCGGCGTGTGTGGCCCTACTGGAGGGGATCCTGGCGTAGAGCAACAACAATAGAATCCGCGTCTTCAGATGCGCACTCTGTAGTGCACTACGCAGTATACTACTTGCCACTTGCCGGCCACCGCGCTAGAGTATGCGCCGATTATGACGAAGCGCTTATCAACCTGGGTTGATAAGGAGCGAGGGCGATGTCAATGGATGAGTGGCAGGCGGAACTGGAGCGGTTGGAGGCGGAGCAATCCAGGGGGGTAATCGCCCGGTTGGCCCGCCTGCCCCGGCGCTACTTCTACGCCGGGATTGGCGCGCTATCGCTGGCGGCGGAGAAGATCGAGGAGTTCCGCTACGAGAAGGTGGAACGGAACATCGACCGCCTTGAAGAGCGCGGCCATAGCCTCAAGGAGCGGCGACTACAAGATTTGAGCGATACGGTCGAGATGGGCCGCGATCTGGCTATGGGGTTGGCCCAGCAGTCGGTTGGCAAGGCGTTGGCCCCATTTGCGGGTGTGGCCAGCACGGCCCGCGAGCGGCTGGGCATCGCCGGCGCAGCTGAGTTGGACGCCGTCGCCCGCCAATTGGACGAACTTGACCAGCGCCTCGAGACCATCCCGGTCGATTAAGAGGGGAAGAATCCGCAGATTTCGCAGATTACGCAGATTCTTTCTTTAATCTGCGAAATCTGCGGATTCTTCATTCTTTTTCAAGGATGGCGACGTAGGTGGGGCCGTCGGAGTCGAGGGTCTGGGCCACCCGCCAGCCGGTGCCGGCGACGATGTCGCGCAACTCATCCCGCGAGACGAAGAGGTAGTCGAGCCACGGCCCGATGCTTTGGCGGAAGCGCACGCGCATGCGCACTTGGCCGCCCATGCGTCCCCGCCGGCGGTTCAGCGCGTGGTAGGCCAGGTGACCAGGGTTGTCTGTCTGGTAGGGATCGAGTGTCGCGGCGATGATGCGCCCTGCCGGCCCGGTCATCCGCCGCCAGCGGCGTAGCAGCCAGCGGGCGCGCCGTGCATCCCCGAACAGCCCGAAGTTGTTGCCCAGCATGACGACCGTATCGAAAACGCCCAGGCTAACGTTGGCCTGGGTGATGGACAGCAGCCGCGCGTCGCGCACGCCGCGCTGCCGGCATACCTCCAGCGCCAGCGGCGACACGTCGATGCCGACGACCTCATGCTCCCGCTCCTGGAGATACAACGCGACGCGCCCCGCGCCGCAACCAACGTCCAGAACGCGGCCACGTACATACTCCATCGCTGCTCGCTCCACCGGCGACCACTCCTCAAAGGGGGCGAAGTAGGCGCGGGGGCCACTGGAGCCCGAGACGTCTATCCAGCCATCGTCGCGCTCGATGATCTCGACGACGTTTGGCTCGCCCTGCCAGTAGGCGTAGAGCGTCTGG
>NZ_JAYRVJ010000285.1:0-3807 GCF_041918635.1 Promineifilum sp. (SeqCode) | reverse complement strand
TAGGCCCGCACGGGCGGGGCGCAGCGGCCGTCGTAGGCCAGGAAGCCGTAGGGGTCGTCCTCGACGATGGGGAGCCTATAGGCTTCGGCCACCTCGGCCAGCCGGCGGCGCTTTTCTTCGCTGACGCTGACGCCCAGTGGGTTGTGGGCGTCGGGGATGACGTAGAGAAAGGCTGGCCGCGCCCTCCGCTCCAGGTGGTCGATCACGTCGTCCACCTCAATGCCCGTCGTCAGGTCGGTGCGCACCGGCAGCACCGTCGGGCAGGCGGGGGCCACGGCCTGCTGGATGCCGGGGTAGACGATCTCCTCCAGCATGACTTCGCCTTCGGGGTCGAGCAGCAGCCGGGCGAGCACGTCGAGCGCCTGTTGCGCGCCGGTGGTGATGAAGATCTGCTCCTCGTCGCAATCCACGCCGCGTTCGGCCATCAGCCGGACGATGTGGGCCTTCAACGGGGCGAAGGGCGGCCCATATTGGAGGGCGCGCGGGTCATCGGCCAGGACGCGCGCCAGGGCAGCGGCGTAATCGGCCGTGGGGAACAGCTCCGGCGCGGGCAGCCCGCCGGCAAAGGACAGAATGCCCGGCCGCGACACCACGGCGAGCATCTGGCGCAGCACCGAGCGCTGCATGGTCTGCGTCCAGTGCGCCAGACACAGTTCCGGCGCGACGGGTGAAGGGGGAACGGCGGTGAGCATCGGTGGGTTACTCCTCGGCCGGCGGCTCGCACAGGGGGACGGCGGCCGCGGCCTTGATCTCGCTGAGCACCAGGCTGGTGCGAATCTTGTCCATGCCGCGCACCGGGGTCAGCGTCTCCAGGATGAAGCGCTCCAGGTGTTTGCGGTTGCGGACGATGACCTTGAGCAGGTAGTCGAACTCGCCCGTCAGGTGGTGGCACTCCAGCACCTCGGGCATGGCCGCCACCTCGCGCCGGAAGTGGGCGACGGCGTCAGGCTCGTGGCGTTGCAGCGTGACCTGGACGAAGCACAGCATGTCGAAGCCGAGCGCCTCGCGGTCGACCACGGCCGCATAGCCGCGGATGACGCCGGCCTCCTCCAGCCGGCGCAGCCGCTTTTGCAGTCCGGTGGCCGACAGCTCGACGCGCCGGGCCAGTTCGACGTTGCTCAGCCGGGCGTCCTCTTGCAGGGCGCGTAACAGGGTGCGGTCAATGGCGTCCAAGGTGATCATAAGTCAGTCGGTGAGGCGAGTTGCGATTCTGAACGCAGTATAGCGATTCCGGTGCGGAATATCAACGGCTAAACGCACAATAGGTTGATTATTTGACCGATCCCGCCTGAGTAGTTTGTAGTCAGGCCATTTATTGCCGTTCTTTCCATCGCGCTAACGTTGCTTGTAGCGCGGGTTGGCAACCCGCATCTCCGACCGCCCGAAACGCGGGATACCCTCCCGCGCTACCATGAAGGCGCTATAGACCACGAACCAGACAGGCAGCGCTATCACCTGACCACCGAGGGTTGCCACCACTCCCCTGAGTCGAAGGGTTCGAAGGGTTCGAAGGGTTTTTCGCAAACTCCTCACGTAAGAAAATAACTTGGCGAAGTTTGCGAAAAACCCTTCGAACCCTTCGAACTGTTCGGACCACCGCCATCAGCCTAGACCAGCATGTGCCACAGCCGTCCAGTGGCAGTGAAGGGTTTGAATAGTTTGAACAGTTTTCCGCAAACTCCTCACGTATAAAAATCACTTGGCGAAGTTTGCGGAAAACTGTTCAAACTGCTCAGACCACCCCCGCCAGCCCAGTCTGAACGGGCCTGTAGGACGCAGCCCCACCGATAGCCGGCCTCGGCCGGCGTTGCTGGCTAGCCCGGCGCCTTTAGGCCCGGGCGGTCTCTACAAGTGTACAGGCTGGAGGCGCACAACCACCGCCCCATGATCGGAAAAAGGAATATCAGACGACATCACGTGCCGGCAACCGGTTACGCGCAATTCGGGGCGGCCCGGCCGCAGGAAGAGATAGTCCAACCGCCGCCGCCACACCCGGCCGAATAGCCGCAATTCGTGCGTCGCCCCGCCGGCCGACGGGTGCAGCGCCCGAAACGTATCGATCCAGGGCCAACTGTCCACCGCGGTTGACGACAAGTCGGCCATCTGCGGCGCGTCCTCATCGGCGTTGAAATCGCCCCCAACAAGCGCCGGCCGCCCCTCCGCCGTCGCCGCCACCCAGCGCCGCAACCGCGCCGGTTGCCGCCGGTTGCGCCAGGGGCGCAGGCTGTGGTGGGTGGTGTAGACCATCACCTCGCCCCAGGGCGCGCGCACCGAGACGCCCAACGCCGCCCGCCGCCACAGCCGCCGCGTGGCCGTCAGCGGCAGAACGATGGGGTCAGTCAGCGGATAGCGGCTGAAGACGGCCACCCCCTCCTCCCGCCCAATAGACGTCACGCGCACGTTGACGCGCGCATAGACCCGGCCCAGCCCGAGCCGCTCGGCCAGCCAGTTATCTACACGAAAATCGCGAGTGCGACCAACCTCCTGGCAGAGCAGTACGTCCGCCCGCTCCGCCTCGACCAGCCGGGCGAACGCCTCCAGCCGGGCCAGCGTCGCGGCGCGGCGCTCGCGGTTGGGCGGGAAGAAAGGGTTACGCAGATTGGCCGAGAGCACGGTCAACGCGCCCTCGGCCGGAGGGATGGAGGGAAGGAATGGCGGCAGGTAAGCTTCGACGGCGAAGGGCGGCCGGGCCACCTTACTTGAGCAGGCTCGTCGCCAGTTCGACGATGGCGGCCACCAGATCGCCGACGCCGGGCACAGCCGACAGCTTGGCCGCCGCCCGTTGCAACAGTTCGCCCAGTTCGGCCACGTACTCCCGGTCGGGCGCGTCGCCGGCCACTTCCTGGGCCAGCGCGTCAAGCCGCTTGGCGAGGTTGACCGCGTCGGCCGCCTGCGCCTCTGGGGCGCGACCCAACGCCGCCTTGAGTTGACCGACGAGTTCGGCCAGCCGCGCCTTCTGGTCGGGCGCGGCGGCGGGCATGGCCCCAATGCTCTGGACGACGTTGTCGAGGCGCGACTCGATGTTGAGCACCGCGCCGCGGAAATCGCCGGACATCACGTACTTGCTGCCCTTGATCTCGTCGCCGCCGACCGTCTTCTGCCCGGCGTTCACGTCGCCGCCGGCGCTGATGCCGCCGCCAACGAAAGCCCCGCCGCCGGTGTTGAGCGTGCCGATCTGGTAGATCGTGGCCGCCTCGGCCTCGGCCGCGCTCTGGGGCAGTTCCAAGTCGGCCGGCGCGTCAGGCCAGGTGACGTTGCCCCGCTGCTGGCGCACTTCGGCCAGCAGGTCGGGCAGGAGGCCCTTGCGGGCGGCGTCGTAGATCAGGGAGTTCACCTTGGTCGGCTTGGTACCGCCGCGCAGCGCATCGTAGTCGATGCCCAGGAGAAAGGCCAGCGTCTCGATCTCCTCACCGCCGAAGTAGGTGGTCAGCTTCGTCTGTAGCTCCGCCAGGAACCGGCGGCTTGCCTCGTTCATAGTGCCTCCAAAGAAAATTAGGAATTAGGAATTAAGAATTAGAGTGCGGTTTACCAGCGCCCTCTCTTACTCCTAATTCCTAATTCTTAATTCGTAATTCCTAATTCATAATTCGTCTTGTTGCGGCGGTAATCTGCCGGGCGGCGGCGGGAATGCCGGGGCGGGCGTCGGCCAGGGCTTCGGCGGCCCGCTCCAGGGCGCGCCCACCCGCGTCGGCCATCTCCGCGTCGCCGGCCTCCAGCGCCGCCGTCAACCGGGCCAGCCGGGCGGCGACCGCCTCGGCCTCCCTGGCCCGTTCGGCCGGCGCGCGCTTCAATTCCGCCTCCAGCGCC
>NZ_JAYRVJ010000284.1:0-2479 GCF_041918635.1 Promineifilum sp. (SeqCode) | reverse complement strand
GCCGCCGGCGGCCACCGTCAGGCCGCTGCCGGCCCCATCGAACCACAGCGCCCGGTTGACCTGGCCGCCGGCCGAGCTTGGGCAACTGCCGCATTGCGCGGACGGGCCGCCCAGGGCGTCGGCAAAGGGAGGCGCTACTTCGTCCAGATGGTAATAGACCGCCGTCTCGGCCGGACAGGCGCTCGTCGCGGCGACGTGGATAGTCAATGCCTGTGCGGCGGGCGGAGAAACGCCATTGGCCGCCTCGACCATGACGGTGAAGTTGCCGGCGGTCGCCGGCGACCAGGCGATCAGGCCGGTATGGGGGTCAATCGTCATACCGGCCGGCGATTGCCGGAGCGAGAAGATAGGCGCCGGATTGCCCGATGCCTCGACGCGATAGCGGTAAGGGATGTGGACGAGAGCCGTGGCGGGCGGTGATGAAGTCAGACGTGGGGCGCGCTCGCTCGCGCAGTAGCGGCGCAGGTGACTCTGTAGCGCGGTATCCCATACCGCGACCATCTTCTGATAGCCTGCCTCGTTGGGATGCAGCGAATCATACATATCGACGAGGAGTTCTTGACCGCCGCCATCCACGGCAGTGTAAATGAGCGCATGCTCCATATCAACGACAGCCAGCGGATCGCCCGCCCGGATGCGCGCATCGGCCAGCTGTTGGATCAACTCGTTGAGCGTCGTCGTTCTGGCCTCCAGATGGTCGGGATTGACGCGATTGATGATGCGCGCCAGGATGACCATCGTGTCGCTGTCGAAACGGTAAATCTCGCTCAAGATGCCATCGATCTCGCCGGCAATGGCTTCGGCGCTCTTGTACCAGATGCCATTGGTGCCGATGTGGAGCATGACAACGTCGGGATGGTTCTGGCGCAGGTACTCCGGCATGTGATCGCGGATGTAGTAAGCCTCTACACCCGGATGGCCCTCGTTGTCGCGGTCGAAATCGAACAGCAGGCCACCCTGGCGGCTGCCGACGAAATTGACGGCATAGCCCGCGTTGACCAGCCTCCGGTATAGCTCCCGCCGGTAGCCCACCAGCTGGCGGCTGCCATACCCGTGGGTGATGGAGTCGCCGACAGGCATGACCGCGACTGAGCAACTCGTCGCGCTTTCACGGCCGGGGGATGCGACGATTGGCAAATAGTGGATTTCGGAAGGGTCGGCCGGCGCGAGTCGTAGCGAGCGACGAATTGGCTGAGCGCGCGCCGCGCCCACCGCGCCTATCAGGATGACCAGCAGCAAACCTAGCCTCAGCCCAGCCGCGCCAGAGCGGCAAACCTTGCGACTCAGTAGACCTGGCATGTTGTCATCCTTCCCGTTGAGCGACGGTGCGGGTGGCTCCCTCTGGCTGACTGGCGGTCAGCCGGCTCTCGGTGCCCGTGCCATTACGGCCAAAAGATCGGACGTATGGATAGTTTACACCCGCGATGGTGGGTCAATCCAGTGCCGAATGTCACGTTTTCTCTGGGGGAAGGACAGTCCCGACAGGTGAACGGCTAAAAGGTTGGTATCGGGCAGTGGGCTTCGCCGTCGCCCCGTCAACGTCTCTTTGTCGATTGCCCTTGACATTCACCCTCCTATCGTCTAATATATGACTTATCACATACGACAAATCCTATATAGCCGTCAATCTAACTAAACCAGAGGCGACATGTCCCTCAAACACGCCATTCTTGGCTTCCTATCTTATAGACCTATGTCGGGCTACGATCTGAAGAAAGCGTTCGACGGTTCGGTGCAGCACTTCTGGCCGGCTGACCAGAGCCAGATTTACCGAACGCTGGCCCAGGCCGCGGCTGAGGGGCTGGTCGAGCGCGCTGCCGATGGCGACGGGCCGCGCGACCGCCACACTTACTATCTGACCGACGCGGGCCGGGCCGAGTTGCGCCGCTGGCTGACCACGCCGCTGCCGCCGACGGACGACCGCGAGCCGTTCCTGATTCAGGTCTTCTTCGCCGCCAACCTCGACCGGGAGGACGCGCTGGCGATCATCGAGCGGCAGCGCGAGATGATTCGCGGGCAGTTGGCCATGTTCCGCCAGGTCTATGAAGGGGCGATGGCGGGACGAGCGCGCGCGCCAAGCCCCGAGGCGTTTTTTTATAGTATGTTGACGCTGGAGTACGTCCTGTCATTGGGGCCAGCCTATCTGCGCTGGCTCGATTTGGCCGCCGATCGCATTGGTCGCGGCGACTATACACCGGCCGGTCTGGCCGATCTGCTCTCGGGAGGGCAACTATGATCAAACGAGTGGCGCTGTTCTACGTGCTGACGTTCCTCTTCACGATAGTGCTCGGCGGCCTACAGGAGGCCACCGGCTTTGCTCGAAGTTGGGCGACGGTGACGCTGCCGCAACTGGCCCCGGGGCTGGCGGCGCTGGCCATGCTGGGGCTGTTCCGGCGGGACGGGCTAAGGTTGTCGCTGTCGCTGCGCGGCGTCTCGGCGTGGCGCGCGCTGGGCGCGCTGCTGGCCCCGGCGGCCGTCG
>NZ_JAYRVJ010000283.1:0-13460 GCF_041918635.1 Promineifilum sp. (SeqCode) | reverse complement strand
TTGAGCGCCTTGCACTGGAAGCAGGAGCTGAGCCGGACGCTCAGCCCGCCTGATCCGCTTAGTGGCCCGACGACCGCACGACCGCGCCTCGCCGTCGTCGGCGTGGGCCAGACCTTGCGCGGCGACGATGGCGCGGGGTCGGTCGTCGCTCAGGCTATCGCCCAACGACTAGCGGCGCAACCGTCTCCCCCCTCCCTGCTCATCATCGACGCCGGCCACGCGCCGGAAAACTGTCTCGGGCCGGTGGTTCGCTTCCGGCCCGACGTGGTGCTGTTCATTGACGCCGCCCGTGTGGACGCGCCCCCCGGAACCATCGTCTGGCTCCCCATCACACAGGCTGATAGCCGGCAAGGGGGCAGCACGCATACCTTGCCGCTCTCCATGCTTGGCGGCTACCTTGCGGCCGAGACCGGCGCGGCCGTCTACGTCATCGGCATCCAGCCTCACACCACCGACATGACCGGCGCCCTATCCTCCCCCGTCGCCCGCGCCGTCGCCGACGTAACCGACGCCCTCGCCACCCTTTTCCACAGTTGACGGACGACCGCCCACCGACCTACTGAATACTGATCTACTGAGCACTGACCACGTACGGGCGGGTTTGAAACCCGCCCCTACTGCCTCGCCGCCAACACCGCTTCCTCCGCGATCACCGCCGGCGACCGATCGGTCGTCAACACCTGAAACACCGCATCCCCCAGCGCGTCCAATAGCCGGCTCGTCTCGCTGATGGGCATCCCGGCCGACCGTTGCAGCTCACCATCGGCGAATCGAAAGTAAGGGTTCTCGACCGCCAACGCCTCCACCGCACTGCGCTGCGCCGGGAGCACCTGGCTGCGGCTGCTCCAGTTGGTCAGGTTCTCCGATCGAGTGAGGTAGCTCACCAATTCGGCGGCCAATGCCTGGCGCGATTGGTCGGTGGTGGTGATGGCCCACGCCCACGTCGTGGTTAGTGGCACAAGCGCCTCGTCGGGGCCGGGCACGGGCATGTACGCCTGGTCGGGCGTCGCGCCGGCCGCGACCGGCTCCGTTGGCTGGCTCAGCAGGAAGTCAGCCTGCATCCACATGGACTGGCTCAGCCCCAATTGGTGATACTGCCACGCCTCATCCAGCGTTTTCAGCTGGCTGCTCTGGAGCAGGTTATCTCGCCGCAGCCCGATCTGGGTCAACGCCTGGGCCAGCATCCCCGGCTGCAAGTCGGGCTGGCCGGCATCGTTGACCAGCGCGCCGCCCACGGCCAGGTAGAACTGAAGCCCAAACAGCGCCCCTTCGCGGCTGTCGGCTGGCAACACCATATTATGGTTGGTGTCGGAGATGAATTGCGTCCAGGTAAGAGGTACGTCGTCACCCGTCATCAGCGAGGGCCGGACTATCAGGTGAGTCAGCCCTGACGTGGCAAAGGGATAGCCATACAGCCGGCCATCACTGACCACCTGGCTCACCGCCGCCGGATAGATGTCGCCCAGAATCGCCGGATCGACCAGGTCATCAAGCGGCATGAACAAGTCCTGCGCGTTGGGATCACTCAGCACCCGGCCCGATACAGCGATGAGGTCAGGCATGACCGAGGGCGCGACCGTCCGACCCGCGCGCAGATAGTTGATGATGCCCCCCGGCCCCTCTAGAGGCTTCTGCTCAACGATCACGCTTAGATCGTCGTGGGTCGTTTCGAAGGCGCGAATCTGACTGGTCATCTCGCGGAAACCGGCCTCAGTGCGCGCCCCAATCTCCGGCGGAATCCAGACGCGCAGCGTCGCGGGCGGGGCCGGCTGTGGCGGCTGCGCCTGTTCAGTCGTCGCCTGGGGCAAGAGCGTCGCCGCCGGGTCGGTCGTGGAGTCATCCACAACCGTCGCCGCCGGCGATGGCGTCGCCGCGCCGCCCGGCAGGCGTGACGCCACGTAGTCACAAGCGGTTAGTAAGAGCAGCAAGGGCAAAAGGAGGAGAATTGAACGGCGGATAGGCATCGCGATCGGCGTACTCTGTGAAATCTGGGGGTGTTACTTTCGACCAGTATAGCACCGTTGGTAAAAGTTGCTTGCAGACAGACGACAGGATAAACTCGCACTCATGTCATTCAGCAGTGGCTATACCAATGAATTGTTGCAGATGCAGCGCATTGCTTCCACGACGGGGCGGCCTTCTCGAGGTGCGCCTGGTGAATGATTTTTATGTAAAGTAGCAAGATTGACTGTATTCACGAAGCCGGGGCGCAGAGACCCCGGCTTTTTTGTTTGTAAGCTAGACCTATCAGGTCTGGGCAGGAGGCATACTAATGGCGGAGATTATTTTGAAACTCGACCGCATCAGCGTCAGCCTGGCCGGCCGGCCGATCTTCGCCGACCTGAGCTGGGAGATTCAGCGCGGCCAGCGCATCGGCCTGGTGGGGCCGAACGGCGCGGGCAAATCGACGCTCATGAAGCTCGTTGCCCAGGAGTTGACGGCCGACGCGGGGAGCGTCTTCCGCCTCTCCGGGCTGAGTTGGGGACGGCTGGAGCAGGAACCGCACCTACCGCAAGGGCGTACCGTCCTGCAAGAGGCGCTGACCGCGCTGCCGGAGTTGGGCGACATCGAGCAGCAACTCGACGCGCTGGCTGACCGGCTGGGCCGGCCCGAAGTCTACGGCGACCCGGCGGCGCTGCGCAAGGCGCTGAAGGCGCAGGATCGCCTGCTCCACCAGTTCGAGCAACTGGGCGGCCCGCGCTATGAGAGCCGGGTCAAGGAGACGCTGACCGCGCTGGGCCTGGGGTCGGAGCGCTGGTCAACGCTAATGGAGCACCTGAGCGGCGGGCAGAAGAAGCTGATCATGCTGGCCAAACTGCTGGTGCAACAGCCGCCGCTCCTCCTGCTCGATGAGCCGGACAACCACCTTGATTTACCGGCCAAGCGGGCGCTGGAGGGCATCATCCGCGACTACCCCGGCACGGTGGTCATCATCTCCCACGACCGCTATCTGCTGGATGAGGTGGCGACCCACATCGCCGAGTTGGAGAACGGCCGGCTGACGCTCTACATCGGCAATTACACCGCCTACGCCACCGAGCGCCAGATTCGCCGTCTGCGCCAGCAGCAGATGTATGCCGCGCAACAGAAGGATATCGCCCGCATCGAGGCGGCCATCGCCCGGTTCCAGTTGTGGGCCTCGCTGGTGGTCAACGAGCGCCACATCCGCCAGGCGCGCAGCCGGCAGAAGATGCTGGCCAAGATGGACAAGATCGAGAAGGTGACAGAAGCCAAGCGGATGACGCTGGAGCTTAACGGCTGGCGAGGCAGCAACAAGGTGCTGGAACTGGCCGGCGTGGGCCGCACGTTCGACAACGGCCACGAGCTATTCGGCGACCTCAACCTGATCCTGTGGCACGGTGAACGGGTCGGTCTGGTAGGGCCGAACGGCGCGGGCAAGTCGGCGCTGTTCAAGCTGTTGCTCGCCCCCGATAGCGCCACGGCTGGCGAAGTCAAGGTCGGCCCCAGCATTCAAATTGGTTACTATGCGCAGGAACAGGAGACGCTCGATCCCAATCAAGACCTGATCACCTGCATTCGCGCCGCCGCGCCGCTGACGCGCGAAGCGGCTGTGGCCTTCCTGCTGCGCTTCCTGTTCAGCTATGACCAGACGACGCAGCCCATCGGCAAGTTGAGCGGCGGGGAACGCAGCCGGCTCCAACTGGCCCGGCTCGTCTTGCAGCGGCCGAATCTCCTGCTGCTGGATGAACCCACCAACAACCTCGACATCCCGGCCATCGAGGTGCTGGAAGAGACGCTGGACGAGTTCGTCGGCACGGTGTTCGTCATCTCTCACGATCGTTACTTTCTCGACCGCGCGGTGGATCGCATTGTGGAGTTGCGCGATGGCCAGTTGACCGAATATCTGGGCGGCTATACCGACTACCTGGACGAACGCGGCTACGATGTATAATCGGGGGGCTGGGTTTCTCAATAGAGACCCGGCCTCTCAGATAATATGAGCAATCCAATCGAAACATTCACCCCCGAGGCGTTCCACGAAACAGCCGCCGCCCTCCGCGCCGAGATCGGCAAGGCCATCGTCGGGCAAGAGGACGTTATCCGTCATGTGTTGATTGGCATCCTGAGCAACGGCCACCTTCTGCTGGAGGGCGTGCCCGGTCTGGGCAAGACGATGCTGATCCGCTCGCTGGGCCGGGCGCTCGATCTGGCCTTCAGCCGCATCCAGTTCACGCCGGACCTCATGCCGGCCGACATTACCGGCACGGAGATTATGGAGGAGCGCGAGGACGGCCGCCGCGGCTTCCGCTTCCAGCGCGGCCCCGTCTTCGCCAACCTGGTGCTGGCCGACGAGATCAACCGGGCCACGCCCAAGACGCAGTCGGCGCTGCTGGAAGCGATGCAGGAGCGCACGGTGACGGTCGCCAACACCACCTACCCGCTGCCCGCGCCCTTCTTCGTCCTGGCTACCCAGAACCCCATCGAGCAGGAAGGCACGTACCCACTGCCAGAGGCGCAGCTTGATCGCTTTCTGTTCAAGGTCAACGTGCCCTTTCCCTCGGCCGGCGATTTGACCGAGATTCTCAACCGCACCACGGGCGAGGCCGAACCGTCCTTGCGCCCGGTGGCCGACGGCGCGCAGCTCATCGCCATGCAGGCCGTGGCCCGACAGATCCCCGTGCCCACGGCCGTCACCGACTACGTCAGCCGGCTCATCGTCGCCACCCACCCTGGCCAAAGCGCCAGCCGCCTGGTCAACGAATACGTGCGCTATGGGGCCAGCCCACGCGGCGGCCAGGCGATCGTGCTGGGCGCGAAAGTTACGGCGCTGTTCGACGGCCGGTATAACGTCAGCTTCGACGACATTGCCGCCGTCGCCCCGGCTGCCCTGCGTCACCGCCTGCTCCTCAACTTCGAGGGCCAGGCCGCCGCCATCAGCCCCGACGCCATTATCACCGATCTCCTCACCATCCTCCCTGGCCCCTAGCTCCTATGATGCGTCTGTTTGAAGAAGCTACCCTGCGCAAGCTGGAACAGCTAACCCTCGCGGCCGGCGCAGTGCGCGTCGGCGCGATGAAAGGCGACCGGCGCAGCCGTAAGCGGGGCGCGTCCATCGAATTCGCCGACTATCGTGACTATGCGCAGGGGGATGACTTACGGCGGCTGGACTGGAACGTATTCGCCCGGCTGGAGCGGCCGTTCATCAAGCTGACTGAGGAAGAGGAAGACCTGGCCGTGCACATCCTGGTGGACACCAGCGCCAGCATGGACTGGCCGTCCTCCCTTTTATCGGGAGATGAGGGGAAGGAGCGCCCGGCCGAGAACAAGCTGCGCTACGCCCTGCAATTGGCCGGGGCGCTGGGCTACGTCGGGCTGACATCGGGCGATTTGGTACTGACGACCCTGTTCGACAGCGCCGGTCAGCGGACGTGGGGGCCTTTTCGCGGCCGGTCAAACGGCTGGCCGTTGATCCAGTTTCTAGAGGCCAGCTACGGGGGGTTCCCTCTCCCCGACCCTCTCCCGGCGGGAGAGGGAGCGCGCAAGACGGCGCTCGACCTGTCGTTGCGTCACTACGCCCTGCGCGCCCGCCGGCCGGGGCTGCTCTTTCTGATCAGTGACCTGCTTTCCCCGGCAACACTCTCCCCCGCTCCTCCGCCCCCCAGCCCCCCTGCTCTTCCCCCCCTCCCCCGCGACGGCCTCACCACCCTCCAGTCGCGCGGCTACGAGATCGCCCTGCTCCATCTGCTCAGCCCGGATGAAGTCGCGCCGGAGCTGAGCGGCGATCTGAAGCTGGTGGACGTGGAAACGGGCGAGACGGTCGAGGTCAGCCTCGATCCGGCAACCATCGAGGCGTACCTTAACGGGCTGATAGCGTGGCGGGAGGCCATTCGCGCCTTCTGCGGGCCGCGCGGTATCCACTACATTGACGTGACGACCGACCAGGCGTGGGATGCGCTCATCCTGCACACGCTACGGCGGCGGGGAGTGGTGCGCTGAGATGGCGTTCCTCGCCCCGGCGGCGCTGGCCCTGGCGGCTCTGGCGCTGCCCATTATTCTGCTCTACATGCTGCGGCTGCGGCGGCGGGAACAACCCATCAGCAGCGCGCTCCTATGGCGCGAGTTGGTGCGCGACCGCGCGGCCAACGCGCCGTGGCAGCGTTTGCGGCGCAATCTGTTGCTCCTGCTGCAGCTGCTCATTCTGGCGGCGCTGGTGCTGGCCCTGGCCCGCCCCTATCTGAGCGCGCCGGGGCCGATCGGCGGCGGGGCCATCGTCCTGCTCGACGCCTCGGCCTCGATGAGCGCCACCGACGGCGACGGCGGCGCGACGCGCTTCGCCGAGGCCGTGGCCGAGGTGGATCGCCTCATCAACGGGCTGAGCGGCGGGGATCGGCTGACACTCATCCAGGTTGGGCGCGCGCCGACCGTGCTGGCCGCGGCTTCCAACGACCGCGGCTTGCTGCGGCGCGCGCTGGCCTCAGCCGCGGTGGAGTATGGGCCGGCCGATTGGCCGGCGGCGTTCGCTCTGACCGCCGGCTCGACCCAGGGACTGAGCGATCCGCGCATCGTCATTGTTTCCGACGGCGGCTTGCCGGAGTCATTGCCCGCGCTGCCGGGTGAGGTGAGTTTTGCGCCGGTCGGCCGCGCCGGCGACAACCTGGCCATCGCCGCCCAGGCGGCGCGCGCCGCCAGCGACGGGACAGCCGGCGCGGAGTTGCTGGTCGCCATCAGCAACCCCGGCCCAACCGAGCGGCAAGGGTTGGTGAGCCTGTACGTGGACGGCGCGCTCTACGACTCGCGGCGCGTCGCCGTCACCGCCGGCGGGCGCGAGAACCTGACCTGGCCCGCGCCGGCCGGCGCGGGCGTGGTCGAGACGCGCCTGGAACCGGCCGACGGGCTGAGCGACTATCTGGCCGTGGACAACCAGGCCTGGACGGTGTTGGAGAGCGGCCAGACGCGGCGGGTGCTGCTGGTCGGCGAGGGTAACCTCTTTCTGGAGCGTTTCTTCGCCGTCTTACCGGGCTATGAACTGTTTCGCGCCTCGGAGGCCGAGTTTCTCGAGCGAGACGCGACGGCGGAGGCGTTCGATCTGGTCGTCCTGGATAGCGTCCCCCTGCCCGAGCCGTTGCCGGCCGGCAACTTGCTGGTGTTCAACCCCCAGCCCTCGCCCGCGCCCCTGCTGCAAGTGACGGGCAGCTTCACCGACACCGTGAACGTGCGCCTGGCCGACACGCCGCTGCTGGAAAACGTAGCGTGGCACGCGGTCAGCATCGCCGAGGCGCAGCGTGTGGAGACAACCGCGTTGGAGACGCTGGTAGCGGCCGAGGGCGGCCCGCTGCTGCTGGCCGGTGAGCCGGACGGGCGACGCGTGGCTGTCTTCACGTTCGACCTGCGCCGCTCTGACCTGCCCCTGCAGATTGCATTTCCGGTCATTATGGCTAACATTGTCGCGTGGCTGAGTCCAGGACGGGCCGTGGCCGATGAGGCCCTCCAACCGGGAGCGACCGTGACTGTAATCCCCGATGCGCGCGCCGAAGCGGTGGTCATCGCGCGACCGGACGGATCGATCTGGGAACAGCCCATAGACGGCGCGGGCGGCGCGCTGCGCTTCGCCGACACGCGACAACCCGGCATCTATACCGTCGCCTTCCGCGACGCCGCGGGGGCGACCCAGCCGGCCGGCCGCTTCGCCGTCAACTTCTTCGACGCTGAGGAGTCAGCCATTCAGCCCGCCGCAAGCATCCGTGTGGGACAGGTTGAAGTGACGCCCGACGCCGCCGGGGCGGCCGGCCGCCGCGAGTTGTGGCCGTGGCTGTTGCTGGCCGGATTGGCCCTTTTGCTGGCCGAATGGTGGGTCAGCTACCGGCGCGCCGCCGGCCGGCCGCGGTTCAAGTTTCGATGAATATGCCAGACGAGCAGTTGACCGACGCGGGCGCAGACCCGGTACAGGCCACTCCGACCCCTATCGCGTCGGGCGATGGCTCACGCGCCGGCCTGTCGCGCCAGTCGGCGCTGGCTGTTCTGGCGATCGTGTTGCTGCTGGGCGGGCTGGCGGTGGTGGCCCTCACGCTGGCCAGCCCAGGCAACCGGGGCCTGTTCCCTAACCTGCCTACCTTCACCCCGTTGGCCGCCGAGATTACGAGCGAGGCGGAACTGATCGGCTTCGCCGAACTCAACGCCGATCCGGCGGCCTTCCGCGACCGGCGCATCCAGGTCTCCGGCGTCTACACGCCGGTGGAAGTCCCTGACTGTCGCCCGTTCGCCGGCCCCGTCGTGCGCTGGAGCCTGGTGGACGAAGAACTACAACTCAACGCCATTGGCTTCGAGAACGTGCTGCCGTTGCTCGACGACGGCACGGAGATGACCATCGCCGGCATCTGGCGGGTCTATCAGGGGCCACTCGGTTGCGGCAAGGAGCCGGCCGACGACGAACTGTGGTATCTAGCGGTCGACCAGATTCTGGAGCCTAACCCGCTGTTCGGCGCGGGCGGTTCGTCGCTGACGGTGGTGGCCGGCTCGCCGCAGCCCACGCTGCCTCCGCTCGACCTGGCGCTGCCAACGCCGGCGGCCACAACCGCCTTGACGGCGACCGAGACGTTGCCGCCGACGGCGTCCCTCGCCCCCACACTGCCCTTCGGGCTGACAATGACCAGCACGCCAACGATCCCCGTCAGCGGCACACCTTCACCCACGGTTACGGTGGGCGCAACTGGGACACTCGGAACGCCCGCTGGCACGGGCACGCCCACACTGACGGTTACCCCCGGCCCCAGCCCAACACCCTCGCCCACGCTCAGCGGCAGCGAGACGGCCACATTGGAAATCCCGACCGCCACGACCGAAGGCCCCGGTTACCCCATCCCTCCCACCTCCACGACCGAGGGCTACCCGCCCCCCTAGGCTTTCGCCATGCCGCGCGTGTTCATTTCCTCCGTCACACCGCCGGCCGGGCCGGCTACGCCGGCGCTCTGGTTTCTGTTCCAGGGGACGCGGCTACTGGTCACCAAGGATGCGGAGCGGGCCGAGATTCCCTGTGTCGCCACGCCGGCCGACCTGGGGCTGGCGGTCGAACGCTGGCACTACCTGGGCCATCTGGAAGACGGGCCGGAAATGACCCACTGCTTCTGCGGCGAGATCGCCGAGGGAGTCGCGCCGCGGCCGGGCCTGTCCTTCGAGAATCTGCGCGCGCTCTTCCCGCTGCTGGACGAGACGATCTTCTGGCTGGCCGGGCGGGCGGTGCAGATCGTTGATTGGGATCGGACACACCAGTACTGCGGACGCTGCGGCTCGCCGACCACCAACCAGATTCAGGAGCGGGCCAAGCGCTGCCCCCACTGCGAGCTGACCAACTACCCGCGCCTGGCCCCGGCCATCATCGTGCGCGTCCAGCGGCTGAGCGAGGACGGGCCGCAGGTCTTGCTGGCCCGCGCCCGGCGCTTCCCCACCAGCCTGTTCAGCGTGCTGGCCGGGTTTGTGGAGCCGGGCGAGACGCTGGAGGAGTGCGTGCGGCGCGAGATTTACGAAGAGGTCGGCCTGCGCGTCGATAATATTCGCTACTTCGGCAGCCAGCCCTGGCCCTTTCCCCACTCGCTGATGATCGCCTTCGAAGCGGACTACGCCGGCGGCGAGATCGCGGTCGATCCGGTGGAACTGGCCGAGGCGCACTGGTTTGCCGCCGACGCCCTGCCCAACATCCCGCCGCCGCCCAGCATCGCCAACCAGTTGATCACGAGCTGGCTGGCGAGCGTCGCGCCGGCCCCCTGAAGTCGCGCCATTATTGTTTACCGGACGGGCGGCATGGGCTACAATCAGCGCAGTCCACTGTGGAACGTTGCCGGCCCAACGGGCGGCGCGGCACACTCTCAGCGGAGGGAGTTCTTGAGAAATATACTTGTCACCGGCGGGGCGGGCTTCATCGGCTCCAATTTCGTCTATTACATGCTGTCCAGGTATGACGACTGTCGCCTTGTCGTCTATGACAAGCTGACCTATGCCGGCAATCTGGACAACCTGCTGCCGGTTCAGGACGATCCGCGCTACACCTTCGTGCGCGGCGACATTTGCGACCGCGCCGACGTCGAGGCCGCCGTGCGCGCCCATGCCATCGACACCATCGTCAACTTTGCCGCCGAAACCCATGTTGACCGCTCCATCATGGACCCGGACGCGTTCATCCAGACCAGCGTTTACGGAACCTACGTCCTGCTGGAAGTCGCCCGCGCCTTCGGGCTGGAGCGCTATCACCAGATTTCGACCGACGAGGTCTACGGCCACGTGCCGGCCGGCCGGTCGAGCCGGGAAGAGGATAAGGTCGATCCGCGCAGCCCCTACGCCGCCAGCAAGGCCAGCGCCGATCTGCTGGTCAACGCCTACCACGTGACCTACGGCCTGCCGATCACCATCACGCGCGGCTCGAACAACATCGGCCCCTACCAATACCCGGAGAAGGTCGTGCCGCTCTTCGCCACCAACGCCATTGACCATCTGCCGCTGCCGGTCTACGGCGACGGCCGCCAGATGCGCGAGTATCAGCACGTCCGCGACCACTGTGAAGCCATCGACCTGGTGCTGCGGCGCGGACAAGTGGGCGAGGTCTACAACGTCGGCACCGGCGTGGAAGTAGAGAACCTGGCCATGGTTGAAATCCTGCTGGATGCGCTGGATCGGCCGCGCAGCCTCATCCGCCACGTCACCGACCGGCCAGGCCACGACCGCCGCTACAGCCTCGACATCCACAAGATCATGGCCCTGGGCTGGGAGCCGGGTCACACGCCGGAAGAGGCCATTGCCGAGACGGCGCGTTGGTACCGCGACAACGAATGGTGGTGGCGCAAGATCAAGAGCGGCGCGTTTCGCGAGTATTACGAAGCCCAATACGGTGAGCGGCTGCGCACGGCCGCGCCTTTGCCATAAGCAACCGATTTGAACGATTTGCACTAACGATCAGTTGTCACAACAGGAGTACATCGACATGTCCGAGACCAAGAAAGAAGATGTGATGACGACCTCATCAAGCTTCGTGGACGGGAAGAAAGGGGAGTTGATCTACCGCGGCTACGACATTCGGGACCTGGGGCCGAACGCCACCTTTGAAGAGGTGGTCTATCTGCTGTGGAACGACAAGCTGCCCAACTCCCACGAGTTGGAGTTGTTCAAGGCCGCGCTCCAGTCCAAGCGGGCGCTGCCTGACCTCCTGTACCACATCATGCGGCGCTTCCCCTGGGAGGCGACGCCGATGGCCGTCCTGCGCACAGCGGTCAGCGCCATGAGCCTGCTGGATCGCAGCGCCGACGACATCAGCCTGGATAGCGCCCGCGATAAGGCGCTGGTGCTGACGGCGGTCATGCCGACCATCGTCGCCGCCTGGGAACGGATCCGCAACGGCAAGGAGCCTATTGCGCCGCGGGTTGGTTTGGGACAGGCTGCGAACTTCCTCTACATGCTAGACGGCAAAGAGCCCATGCCTGAAGCCGTCGCTGCGCTCGATTCCTACCTGGTCATGCTGGCCGACCACGGTTTTAACGCCTCAACCTTCGCCGCGCGCGTCACCACCAGCACGGGCAGTGATGTGTACTCGGCCATCGTCAGCGCCATCGGCACGCTCAAAGGCCCGGCGCATGGTGGCGCGACGCAGCGCGCGATGGAGCAGTTCATCCACGCCGCGCAGCACGGCGACGTGGGCGACTGGTTCAAGGAGACCCGCGCCACCGGTAAGCGCATCATGGGTATTGGCCACCGCATCTATAAGGTCGAAGACCCGCGCGCCCGCATCATGCGCGGCCTGGCCGAAAAGGTGGCCCACAGTAGCGGCACGGGCAACTGGTTCGACATCGCCACCGAGATCGAGTCGCTGGCGCGCCAGGACGAGTACTTCATCGAGCGCGACCTGTACGCCAACGTGGACTACTACTCGGCCGTGGTTCTGTACACGCTGGGGCTGCCCATCGACCAGTTCACTTGCCTGTTCACCATCAGCCGCGTCGCCGGGTGGTGCTCGCAGGTGTTGGAGCAGTTGGCCGACAACCGGCTCATCCGTCCCAAGGAGGGCTACGTCGGCAAGCGCGACCAGACTTACGTGCCGCTGGCCGAGCGGTAAGAAGGGAAGAATCCGCAGATTTCACAGATTACGCAGATTAAGAAGCTCACGCAAAGTCCGCCAAGATCGCTAAGAACGCAAAGATATATGTTCTCTTGGCGCTCTTGGCGCATTTTGCGAGTTTTGCGTGAGCCTCTTAGAAATCGGCGTCATCGGTGACGCTTCATCAATGCGTGATGAGAACTGGCCGGGAGCGCAAGAGCTTCCGGCCAGTTTTTCTATAATCTGGAACATGCATAGACAACGCCTCCTCATTTTGATCGCCTCGATGTTGATCCTGCTCCTGCTGGCCGCGTGCGGCGCAGGCGAGAACGAAGCCGGCCAGGGCAGCGAGCCATCCGTGGCCGAGGTCGTCGCCACACCTACCCTGCCCGACGCTACCAATACCTACATCCCTATCGTCGAAGCGGAGGCCACCCCCACGGCCACGCCGACCCTGCCGCCCACCGCGACGCCGACAGCCACGCCGACAGCCACGGCCACACCGCTCAGCCCCATCGAGGGTGTGGCCGTGGAATCGTACCTGGCCACCGGGCTTCAGAAGCCGACCGTCATCACCCACGCTTTCGACGACCGGCTGTTCGTCGTCGAGCAGGTCGGCCGGGTTCGCATCGTGCGCGACGGGGTGTTGGCGCCCGATCCGTTCCTCGACATCGTGAACCTCGTCGGCTCGGACAGCAGCGAACAGGGGTTGTTGGGGCTGGCTTTCCACCCCAACTATGCCACGGCCGGCGCGGCCGGAGAGGGGCAATTCTACGTCAATTACACCGACAAGAACGGCGACACTCACATTTCGCGCTTCTCCGTCTCGGCCGACAATCCCGATCGGGCCGATCCGCAGAGCAAAGTCGAGTACCTCTTTGTCGATCAGCCCTACCCCAACCACAACGGCGGCATCCTGGCCTTCGGCCCGGATGGCTACCTCTACGTCGGGCTGGGCGACGGCGGCAGCGCCAACGACCCGCTCAACGCCGGCCAGAGCCGGACGACGCTGTTAGGCAAGATCCTGCGCCTCGATGTAGACAGCGAGGCCGATCGGTACGCCATCCCGCCCGACAACCCCTTCGCCGGCGCGACCGACGCCCTGCCAGAGATTTGGGCCTATGGCCTGCGCAATCCGTGGCGCTTCTCCTTTGACCGGGCGACTGGCGACCTGTACATCGCCGACGTGGGCCAGGCCACGTGGGAAGAAGTGAACTTCCAGCCGGCCGACAGCGCCGGCGGTGAGAACTATGGCTGGCGGATCATGGAGGGCATGCACTGTTTCCAGGCGGAGACGTGCGACCAGACCGGTCTGGTGCTGCCTATCTTCGAGTACGACCACTCGCAGGGCTGTTCCATCACCGGCGGCTACGTCTACCGCGGCCAGGCGCAGCCCGAGATGACCGGCAACTACTTCGTCGCC
>NZ_JAYRVJ010000282.1:0-4075 GCF_041918635.1 Promineifilum sp. (SeqCode) | reverse complement strand
CCATCGGCTGGCGGCCCGACCTGAACGACGGCGTGCGGCTGAACATCCGCCCCTGGGTGACGGCCGGCGTGCTGCGCGGCAAGTTCACCATCAACTGGAACAAAGACCGCGGCCAGAACCCCGACGGCAGCGAGCGGCTGAACGACCGTCACCTGAGCCGGGCGGAGAAGGAAGCGGCGCGGAGGGCGGCGTGAGCGACAACCTGACCCTGCGGGACGCCCTGGCGGCCGCCATCGGCCGGGCCGGCCGCACCAACCTCAACGAGCAGGTCGCCCCGGCGGCCATCCTCTGGCCCGACGAAGCGCGCCACTGGGAACCGCTGCTGCCGGAACTCCGCCGGCGGCTGCCCCTGCTGACCCTGGGCGACTATGACCCCGACCGGCGCAGCGGCCCGGCCTATTACCTGCGCTGCCTGATCGCCCGCACCCTGCCCGAAGATCGACTGCCGGAGGGCGACATCCCGATCATCTACCTGCCCGGCTTCGGCAAGCGCGATCTGCGGGCCATCGAATCGTGCCCGCCGGCGCTGCAACCGCTGGCCGAGTTGCAGTATCGCGGCGTCCTGTGGATCAACCCCAACGGCCGCGATTGGTCTGTGACCGGCTTTCTCCACGCTCTGGGCGCGCCGGTCGCGGCCGGCAACGCCACCCGCGAGGCGCTGGCCCGCGCCCTGACCCGGCTGGCCGACGAACCGCTGGCCCGCTTGCAGCAGGAAGCGCCGCTGCGCGCCGAGTTCTTCGACGAGTTGCTCCACCCCGACGCCGTGCGCCAGATGCTGCTCTGGCTCAGCCAGCCGGAGGCGTACCGGCGGCAGTTGTCACCGCCAGAATGGGCCGCCTTTTGTAGTCTCAGCGCCCAGAAGTATGGCCTGCAACCGGAGAAAGACGGCCCCCTCTCCGCGGCCGAACGGCTGAGCCACGCCGGCGGCGAGTGGCCTCACGCCTCCGGCGAGTGGGCCGCCGTCTGGGCGCGCTACACGGAGGCCCCGGTGGCCTATCCCGGCCTGCCCGATCTGTTACGCCAGGCGCAGCCCCGGCAGTTGCCGCTGTTCGGCGAGCCATCCCCCATCTGGCCGGCGGCCAATGAACAGGCCGAGCAACAGGTTCGCGAAGCGCTGGCCGCCCTGCGCCACGGGTCGGCCGGCAACGCTCGCGCGGCCATCCGGCAGCTGGAGGAGCAACACCGCCCGCGGCGCGACTGGGTGTGGGCCAAGCTGGGTGAAGCGCCTCTGGCCATGGCGCTTGTCCATCTGACCAACCTGGCCGGCCTGACGGCCAGCCCACTCGGCGGCGAGACCACCACGCAGGTGGCCGCCAACTACGTGGCCTGGGGCTGGCAGGCCGACGCGGCCGTGCTGCGGGCGCTGGCGGCGGTGGAGACGGCGGCCGACGTGGCCGCGGTCAAGAGCGCCCTCCTCCCCCTCTACCGGCCCTGGCTGGAACAGGCCACCCAACGCTTTCAGGCAGTGGCGCTGCGGGCGGATAGCCTGGACTACGCCGCCGGCCAGGCGATCAGCGCCGAGCCAGGGACGTGCATTCTGTTCTGCGACGCCTTGCGCTATGACGTCGGCCGCGAGCTGGCCCAACACCTGTCGGACAAAGGGTTCTTGTGCGAGACGGGTTGGCAACTGGCCGCGCTGCCGCCGGTGACGGCCACGGCCAAGCCGGCCATCTCCCCGGCCGCGGCGGCCGTGGGCGGCGGCGACAGGCCCGGGCTGGTTCCGGTCGGCCAGGAGAGCGGCGTGGCGCTGGGCGTCGAACTGTTGCGCAAGCTGGTCGTCGAGCGCGGCTACCAGATACTAAAGTCAGAAGAGCTGGGCGAACCGAGCGGCAAGGCCTGGGCGGAGTACGGGGCGATTGACCGCTATGGCCACGACCACGGCTGGAAGATCGCTCATCACGTCTGGAGCGAGCTGCGCGGCCTGTCTGAGCGGATCGCCGCGCTGCTGAGCCACGGCTGGGGCCAGGTCACCGTCGTCACCGACCACGGCTGGCTGCTGCTGCCGGACGGCATGCCCAAGGCGGAGTTGCCGCAACATCTGACCGTGGCGCGCAAGGGGCGCTGCGCTGTGGTCAAGGAGGGCGCGGCCGTGGCGCACCGGGTCGTACCCTGGCACTGGAATCCAGAGGTGCGCATCGCCATCGCCCCGGACATCCACTGCTTCGAGGCCGGCAAAGAGTATGAGCACGGCGGCCTAAGCCCCCAGGAGTGCGTGGCGCCGGTCATCACCGTCCGGCGGGATGGAGGCGACGTCGCGCCGGTGAACATCGAGGAAGTCAAGTGGCTCGGCCTGCGCTGCAGCGTGCGCCTGTCGGCCGGCGCGCCCGATCTGCTGGTGGACATTCGTCTCAAGGCGGGCGACGGAGGGTCAACGGTGGCCGCTATGCCCAAGTCGCCCGACGCCAGGGGGGCGGTTTCGCTGCTGGTTCCGGACGAAACGCTGGAGGGCAGCGCCGCTTTCATCGTCGTCATCCGTGGCGAAGCGATCCAGACGCAGCGACTGACGGTTATCGGTGGAGAGTGATATGGAACTGGATGCAATCGATCGGCTGGCGGCCGAAGCGTTCGAGGGCTACGTCGTCCGCAAGGATTTAGCCAATCGTTTTCGCGGCCAGTATCCGGTGCCGACCTACGTCGGCGAGTTTCTGATCGGCCGCTACTGCGCCACCATCCATGAAGCCGAGATTGTGGAGGGATTGGAGATCGTCGAGCGCCAGATGCGGCAGCGGACGGTGCGCTCCGGCGAGCAGGAGCTATTCAAGTCGCGCGCCCGCGAGCAGGGGAGCGTCAAACTGATTGACCTGATCACGGCTCGCCTCGATTCGCGCACCGACTCTTATCTGGCCACGCTGCCCAGCCTGCAACTGGCCGACGTGCGCATCGACGCGGAGCTTGTCGCGGCCAACGAACGGCTGCTGACCGGCGGGTTCTACGCCGAGATTCAACTGGAGTATGACGCCGTCATCGCCCAGGAGAGGAACGGGCGGCCGTTTGGCGTGTCTTCCCTGCGGCCCATCCAGCTCTCCAAACACGGCGTGCTGGACACGCTCATGCGCGGCCGGGCCGCGTTCACCGTCGCGCAGTGGAAACAGTTGCTGCTGCGCAGCATCGGCTTTGAGCCGGAGCGGCTCAGCCCGCGCGCCCAGGACATCCTGCTGCTGCGCATCGTGCCCTTCGTCGAGCGGAACTACAACATGGTCGAACTGGGGCCGCGGGGCACGGGCAAGTCCCACCTCTATCAACAGGTCTCGCCCTACTCCCATCTGATCTCCGGCGGCAAGGCCACAGTGGCCAAGATGTTCGTCAACAACGCCACCGGCCAGCGGGGATTGGTCAGCCAATACGACGTCATCTGCTTCGACGAGATTTCCGGCGTCTCTTTCGACCAGAAGGACGGCGTCAATATCATGAAGGGCTACATGGAATCGGGCGAGTTTAGCCGCGGCCGGGAGAGCATCCGGGCCAGCGGCAGCATCGTCGCGGTGGGGAACTTCGACGTTGACGTCGAACATCAGCAGCGCATCAGTCACCTGTTCGGGCCGTTGCCGCCCGAAATGCGCCACGACACCGCCTTTATGGATCGCATCCACGCTTACCTGCCGGGCTGGGACGTGCCCAAGCTGGAAGCGTCCCTGTTTACCGACCATTTTGGGCTGGTGAGCGACTTTCTCTCGGAGGCGTGGTCGGAACTGCGGGCTGAGAATCGCTTGCAGCAGATACAGGGGCGTGTGACCTACGGCGCGGCGCTGAGCGGCCGGGACACCCGGGCGGTCAATAAGACAGTCAACGGCTTGCTGAAGCTGCTCTATCCGGATCTGGCTATGCCGATTGACGATGAGGACATTGAATGGGCTGTCCGGCTGGGCATGGAGATACGCCGGCGCGTCAAGGAACAACAGAAGCGCATCGGTAGCGCCGAGTTCCGCAACACCCATTTCAGCTACCACATGGGGCTGGACGGCGTGGAGCATTTCGTCGTCACCCCGGAATTGCAGAGCGATCGCTACGTCGGCTCCGATCCCTTGCCGCCCGGCCAGGTGTGGTGCATCAGCCCGGGCAGCCTGAATGAAAACCT
>NZ_JAYRVJ010000281.1:0-5193 GCF_041918635.1 Promineifilum sp. (SeqCode) | reverse complement strand
TGAAGGGCTGCGACGGGGCGCTGACCGGCGCGCTCAGGGTAGCTTCCCGCGCCTGCTCGCTCACCGGCGTATCGCGCCGAATCTGGTTGATGGTCAGTAGAACCAGGGCCACCGCCAGCGCGGCCACCAACACGCGAACAACGATCTTGCCATGCCCCTTCTGGCTAGGGCGGCCGGTCACTGTATCGTTCATCACTTGCTGTGCCATTTCTTTCACTGTCTCCTTTCATCTGAACTCGTTTTCTTTATCTGACCACAGTGTACCGGCCGAGCATTCTCCCATCGTTCCCGCCGGCCTCTACGCGCGATCCAAGATCGTTCCTTTCACCTGTAATTCGGGTTACAATGTCACTATGACCACGCTGCGACTGTTCCTGTTTGGCGCGCCGCGCCTGGAGCGCGAAGGGGAAGCAGTTGCGCTGCGCCGTAGTCGCGGGTTGGCCCTGCTGGCCTATCTGGCGGTCACGAGACAGCCGCACACCCGTGAGGCGCTGACCACCTTGCTGTGGCCCGATTTCGACCCGGAGGGGGCGCGTAACAACCTGCGCCGGGAGTTGTCGTTGCTCAAGGCCGCGTTGGGCGAAGGCGTGCTGGTCGCGGAGCGTGACTTGATCGCACTCGACCCAGGAGTTGTCGAGGCGGGGCGGCTGTGGATTGACGTCGCGGCGTTCGAGGCGGGGATCGAGACGGCGCGGACGCACGTCCACGAAGACGGCGAGCACTGTCCAGTGTGCACGCGCGCGTTGGAAGAGACTGCTGCGCTGTACAGCGATCACTTCCTGACCGGTTTCTCCCTGCCCGACAGCCAGCCGTTTAACGAGTGGCAGTACTTCCGCGGCGAACAGTATCGGGGCGCGGCGGCGGCGGTCTTCCGGCGGTTGACGGCGTGGCATGAGGGGCGTGGCGAGTACGATTCGGCGCTGGATTACGCCCGCCGTTGGCTGGCCCTCGACACGCTCCATGAGCCGGCCCATCGGGCGCTGATGCAGCTCTATGAGGCATCCGGACAGCACGCGGCGGCACTGCGGCAGTACGAGACGTTGCGGCGAGCGCTCAGCGACGAACTGGGAGCGCTGCCAGAGACGGAGACAGAGGTCCTGCACGAGGCCATCAAGAGCCACAACTGGTCCCCAGCACAAGCATCCGAAGCCGCGACCCGGCAAGGTGCGCCTGCCGAGCCGCTGGCGACAGGATTGCCAAACAACCTGCCGGCCGACACGACGCTGTTCATCGGCCGCCGTAGCGAACTAGAGCAACTTGACACTTTTTTGTCCGATCCCGCCGTTCGTCTGATCACCATCGCCGGGCCGGGCGGCAGCGGCAAGACGCGCCTGGCCCTGGCCGCTGCCCGGCGGCTGGTCGAGCGAACGCCCAACGGGAGCGCGCCTCCCCCCGATGGTGTCTTTCTGGTGCCTCTAGCCGCGGTTGATTCGGCGGCGCAAATCGCCCCAGCCATCGGCCGCGCGCTCGGTCTCTCCCTCCACGACCAGCGCGATCCACTGCGAGAACTCACCCCCTTTTTGCGCCCCAGCCGGCTGTTGCTGGTGGTTGATAACCTGGAGCATTTGTTGGCCGACGGAGCGGCCCAGGTGCTGGGTGACGTTCTGACGGTCGCCCCCGACGTGCGCATGCTTGTCACCTCGCGGATGCAGATGAGAATCAGGGGCGAGCATCTTCTGGCGTTGTCGGGGCTGGACATAGCTACGACGCCGCCAGGGGCCGTCGCGCCGCCGGATGGCATGGCCGACGACGCCCTGGCCCTCTTCGTGGCCGTGGCCCGCGCCATCCGGCCCGACTTCGCCGCCGAGCAAGCCAACCTGCGGGCGGCCGCCCGCATCTGTCGCCACGTTCAGGGGCTGCCGCTGGCCATTGAGCTGGCCGCCGGCTGGCTGACCGTCCTCGGCGCGGAGGAGATCGCCGCCGAACTGGAGACGAGCCTCGACCTGCTGGATTCGCCGTGGGAGGACGTTCCCGCGCGGCAATCCAGTCTGCGTGCCGTATTTGATACCTCCTGGAATTTGTTATCGGCCGATGAGCAGGCAGTTCTGCGCGCCCTGACCGTCTTCCGCGGCGGCTTCGACCGCGATGCGGCCTGCGCCGTGGCCGACGCCTCGCTGAAGACCATCGCCGCGTTGGTGGCCAAGAGTTGGCTACGTCCGGTCGGCGGCGAACGGTTGCAGATGCACGAGCTACTGCGCCAGTACGCCGCCCAGGAACTCGACAGGCTTCCGGCCGAAGGCAATCCGCGGCAACGTCATGCCGAGTACTACGCCGGCCTGGTCGAGTCGCAACTGGCGCGACTGCGCGGGCCGCTGCCCGCCGCCGGCTACGCGCTCCTGGAGCGCGAGACGGACAACATCAACACGGCGCTGGCCTGGCTGGTGGAACACGGCCGTCTGGAGACTGTGATTGACCGCATGTTGCCGGCCCTCTTTCGCTATCTGGAATCGCGCTTTCACTACTTTCAGTTCTATCAACTGCGGGACCTGGCCTTCGGGCAGATGCGCGCCGCCGAGGTGACGCGCGAGACGGCCATCCTGTTCATCTGCGACAGCGCCTTCTTCTTCAACGGCTACCCGACCCGGTTTATAGACTATCAGTGGATAGACGAAGTGCTGGCCCGGGGTATCAAGCTGGCCTGGGAGGCGCTCGACACACCGCCCGGCCAGGAGGGGTTCTGGGATTTGCTGTTGGCGTGGGAGTACGGCCACTTCGTCGACGCGCGGGCCGGGGCCGAACGGCTGCGGCGCGCCACGGCGGCGCTTGACCCTACGCAACGCCTGTGGGAACGCGCCTTCGCACAGCAATGCCTGGGTCGCCTGTTGACGCGCACGCCAGAAGTGGCCCAGCACAAACAAGAGGCCATTGCGGCGCTCCATGATGCGCGCGAATTGTTCAAGGAAGTGAATGACCGGCGCGAGGTGGCCGTCAGCCTGCTGTTCCTGGGCTACGAGAACCAGGCCAAGGGGCGTATCGCCGATGCGCGCACGGTGATGAACGATGCCCAGACCTGGTTACGGCAAATCGGCGACGACATCATGGCTCTCAACATCAACTGGGTTCTGGCCGACATCCACATGCAGTTGGGCGAGGTAGAGCGGGCGCTGACGATTCTGGTGGAAATGGCTGACGCGCTCATCGCTGGTGGCCACGCGCAACTGGCAATTGATGCCCTGTCCCGGGCAGCCTACGACTCGGTGCGCTATCGCCACACTGACGAGGCGCTACCGTTGCGGGAGCGTTCGCTGGCCCTGTCGCGCGCCTTCGGCTACAGGAACTATGAGTCGTGGGACACCTGGGAGATGGGCGAACTGTACCGCGTCAGGGGCGACGCGACCGAGGCGCGCCAATGGTTCGACCGCGCCAATACTCTGTTCGAGCAGGCCAGGACCAACGTCGGCCGCAGCTTCTACCATCGCGGCCTGGGCGATCTGGCTCTGGCCGCCGGTGACGCGGCTGAGGCAGCGCGCCAATTCGAGATCAGCCGTGGCGATGCGGCCAAGACGAACCACGCCTGGCAGTTGGCCTACGTCACCGCCGGGCTGGGCCGCGCGGCGACGATGACCGGCGATTACGACGTTGCCCGCCGCCACCTGGTCGCGGCGCTGCGCGGCGCGCAGGCCATCGGCGACGGGGGGTTGGTCACCGCCGTGCTGCGCGGCGCGGTCGAGTGGTTCGCAGCCCTGGGCCGCGATGAGGACGCCGCGGCGGCGGCGACTATCATCCTCAAGCACCCTCTGGCGTGGCGGGAGACACGTCGCGCCGTCATGGCACTGACAGGCCAAATGGGCGATGCGACCGACTTCACGGCCCAACCACTATTCGACCTCAAACCACTCGTGAGCCGTGTCCTGACCAAGCTGGAAGTTGTGGAGTTGACCGGCGGTCTTGAGCGGTGAAGCCCGGCCTAGCCTCGACAGCCTGTTCGCAAGCATTTGGTGCTACAATCTGGCATTATGACCGAAGCGAACATCCTCATCATCGGCGGCGGGATCGTTGGGCTGGCAACGGCCCACACACTCTGCCGTCGCTACCCCGACAAACACATTACCGTTTTGGAGAAGGAGCCGACGCTGGCCTACCACCAGACCGGTCGCAACTCCGGCGTCCTCCACTCCGGCATCTATTACAAGCCCAACTCGCTCAAGGCCGTCAACTGCCGCACCGGCAAGCAAATGATGGAGGCGTTCTGCGAGCGCGAGGGCATCCCTTTCAGCCACGTCGGCAAGGTGATCGTTGCCACGGACGAGAGCGAACGGCCGCGCCTGAACAACCTCTATGAGCGCGGCCGGGCCAACGGCGTCCGCTGCGAGCTTATCGGCCGGGAACGGCTGCTGGAACTGGAGCCGCACGTCCACAACGCCATCGCCGCCATCCACGTGCCGGAAGCGGGCATCGTGGACTACAAGCAGGTCTGCGAGCGGCTGGCCGATGGGCTGCGCGCCGCCGGCCACAACATCGTGCTCGGCGCGGAGGTGACGGCCATCGTCGAGCGGCCAGGCGGGCTGACAGCCGTCACGACGCGCGGCGACTACAGCGGGGCCTATCTAGTCAACTGCGCCGGGTTGCATTCCGACCGCGTCACGCAGATGTCGGCCGGCCAGGCCCCGGCGCAAATCATCCCCTTTCGCGGTGAATACTTCGAACTGAAGCCGGAAGCGTGGCATCTCTGCACGGCGCTCATCTATCCCGTGCCCGACCCGAACTTTCCGTTTTTGGGCGTCCACTTCACGCGGATGATCTCCGGCGGCGTGGAGTGCGGGCCGAACGCGGTGCTGGCCTTCGCCCGCGAGGGGTATCATCTGACCGACTTCAACGCCCGCGAGTTGTGGCAGACGCTCAGCTATCCCGGCTTCCGCAAGCTGGCCGGGCGCTACTGGAAGATGGGCATGGGCGAGATGTGGCGCTCGGCCAACAAGGGGGCCTTCGTCCACGCGCTGCAACGGCTGGTGCCGGAGATTCAGGCCGAACACCTGGAAGCGGCCCCGGCTGGCATCCGCGCCCAGGCGTTGGCCCCCGATGGGTCATTGCTGGACGACTTCGCCTTCCACGAGACGCCGCGCATTGTTAACGTCATCAATGCCCCCTCGCCGGCGGCCACGTCGGCCTTCAGCGTGGCGGAGACGGTGGTAGATAAACTTGAAGAGCATATGTAGGGCGGGTTGGCAACCCGCCTGACAGGAGCGGCGGGTT
>NZ_JAYRVJ010000280.1:0-3733 GCF_041918635.1 Promineifilum sp. (SeqCode) | reverse complement strand
GCCTACGTCATGGAGAACGGCCGCATTGTCCTCGACGGCCCGGCAGCCACCCTGGCCGACAACGCCGACATCAAGGAGTTCTACCTCGGCCTGACGCAATTGGGGGAGCGCAAGAGCTACCGCGACGTGAAGCATTACAAGCGGCGGAAGCGCTGGCTTGGTTGAAGAAGTTGACAGTTGACAGTTGACAGTTGACAGTTGGCAGTTGGCAGTAAGAAGTAAGCAGTTAGCAGTTTTCGGCACTAACAACTAACAACTAACAACTGACAACTAGCAACTAACAACTGACAACTAACAACTGACTTGCCCATGAACGACGAAAAACTCCAATCCATTATCCGTCACGCCTATGCGAATGCACCTGAGGTGAAGGCGCGGTTTGATCGGGCCGGGCTGCGGCCGGAGGACGTGCGCACCGTCGCCGACCTGGCCCGCGTTCCGGTGCTGACCAAGGATGAGGCGGTCGCCCTGCAAGGGGCCGAACCACCCTTCGGCGGCATGCTGGCCGCGCCGCTTTCGGCCGTCACCCACTTCTTCTTCTCCCCCGGCCCGCTCTATGAGCCGGGGCCGGAAGAGGACGATGCGGCCTGGGACACAGCTGTGGACATGCTGCGCGACGTCGGCTTTGGCGCGGGGGACGTCATCCTCAATAGCCTCTCCTATCACCTCGTGCCGGCCGGCTATCTGTTCGACGGCGCGTTCACCCGCCTCGGTGCGACGGTCATCCCCGCCGGCACGGGGCCGGTCGAACTGCAATTGCAGATGGCGCGCGACCTGGGCGCGACCGGCTACGTCGGCACGCCCAGCTTCCTGCTCAGCCTGCTCCAGAAAGCGGAGGAGAAGGGCGTGGCGCTCCGCCTGCGCCGGGCGGTGACGACGGCCGAGCCGCTGCCGCCCGCCCTGCGCCAGACGTTGGTGGAACGCTATGGCCTGGAGGTCATCAACACCTACGCCACGGCCGAACTGGGCGTGCTGGCGGTGAATACGGGCGAGGGGATGGCCATGCGGCTGCTGCCCGACCCGCTCATCCAGGTCGTCAACCCGGACACGGGCCAGCCGGTCGGGCCGGGTGAGACGGGCGAGGTCGTGGTCACCAACACCAGCCGACTCTACCCCCTCATTCGCTTCGGCACGGGCGACCTGGCGATGAACGTCGATCCGCGGCCGGGGGAAAGCGCGCAGGAGGAGCGGGCGATCATCCTGGTCGGCCGGCGCGGCGAGGCGGTCAAGGTGCGCGGCATGTTCCTGCACCCGAACCAGTTGCGCTTTGCCGCCGGGCAGGTTCCCGGCGTGCGGGCGGTGCAGGCGGTCGTCACCCGGCCGGACGGCGTGCGCGACCACTTCGCGCTGCGCGTGGCTGCGGCCGAGGGGGCAAACACGGCGGCCATCGCCGAGGGACTGAAGGCGGCCGTGCAAGGCGTATGCCGGGTGCGGGTGGATGAGGTGGTTTTTGGGGAGGTGGGGGCCGATGGGCCAACAGTGGCGGACGAGCGTGGGTGGGAATAGAATCGGTATCTGTAAATGACATCGATCATTTGGACTGATTATCTCAAGTATCGAGCCTCGCTTCGCGGATTCGATCTGACGATATTAGAGCAGATACTTTTACATTCAACTGAAAGATACTTCGACACCGAAACAAGGCGTAGAGTTGTTATCGGTCGTCACGGCAAACAGTTGGTCATCATTCCGTACGACGAAGGCGAGGACAGTGTTACCCCGATAACTGTCCATACTGTGAACAGACAACAGATCCGATTTCGCTTACGAACCGAGAGACTGATCCATGAATAAGACAACAATTCGCTATTTTGAAGTCGAAGATATTTTGCACATCGTCATCGCCGACGGCCCGGAAAGTCGAAGCATTGAACTTAGTCCGACGATCACCGTCGAACTGGATGAAAACGATGAGATGATCGGCGTCGAAATTTTAGAGGCGAGCTCGTTCCTGCGCGATGCGGTGTTGGAGTCAATTCAGGCGCGGACGTTGCGGGTGTTGGAAGCAGCTGGGGATTGACCCACTTAGGGTCATCGTCATTCTGACCACCAACGGAAAAATACGCGAAAGAGGTAACCACTTATGTCTCAAGCCGGCGAAGCTGAGGCCGTGAAGTAGTCCGGCGGCGAGACGAGACTCGCCATCCCGTTGCGGCTGCTTCTTCCGCCAGAGCAACCGGTCAACATGAACCATTTGCTCAGTGTGCTCGCCATCTTGCTCACCCTCGCGGCTTGCAGTGGTTCCCCAACGCCTCCTATCTATTTCAAGGTAGCTGTAATTGTGGACATGACCACCGATCCAGTCACCCGGGAACAGGCGGAGGATGTGCTCGCCGTTGCTAACCAGAAGTTCATCGACTTGACGGGCTTTGGCTTACAGCTTCACGACTTTGTCGAGGATCATAGTGGCGGCTCAATCGCCAGTCTGGTAGAGAATCACATGGAGCACACGAGCGATCTGCCCAATGGTATCCTGGTCTTCTCTGTCGGCGACGAAGACCGGGCGAGAATCCACCGCGCGTATGCTCAGCAAATCCCGGCCCCCAAGGACTTCAAAAATGCTTTCATTTCCCCGTATTTAGGGGATGGGTACATGTACGTCGCCATCCTCCAGTTCAACTATCGATACGCCGCCTGTGGTTATGCAGGTACGGGAATCATTCAGAGCCATTTATCCAGCCCTGGGGAATGTCCTGGGGCAGATGGCCAAGCTTGCGCAGGATGGCACGGGATGCAGGTCTGTCCGGCTGCACTAGAGTTCCTGGAGGGCCATACGCCCATCGACATGGCTGCCGGTACGATTCCCCATGAGTTCATGCATTCTTTTAGCGATAAGGGCCCCGACGATCATTACTCGAGCGAGGCGTGCCGCGCGGCAATGGGCTGGGAGCCTAGCCATTACGTCTTTGAGGAAGCGGAATACTACAGTGACTTTTGTCCGTTCGTATATGACGTTTTTGGTGATTCATACCGACCCTAAGATGGTCCCCATCCCGTCCTGGAAGCTCATCACGCGCCTCATGATGGTATTTTCACTGTGCCCGGTGATTACGTCCTCGGCTTTCACAAGGCTCTGGAAGAGAGCGAGCCAGATGTCATCAATATCTGCGACGAGCGTCAAAAGCCCTGAACCGGCTGACGTCGGCGCTGGCAAAGCGGGTTAGGGCGTGATGAACCCGTTCCGAAGAAGTCCGTTTTCTTGTTTTTCCGGTTCCGGAGCAAAACACCCTTGAGTAAAACCATCATCACCGCCGCCCTAACCGGCGTCCTGACCACCCGCCAACAATCGCCCGCCATCCCCTACACGCCGGAGGAGATCGCCGAGGAGGCGCGCCGCAGTGTGGAAGCGGGGGCCAGCATCGTCCACATCCACGCCCGCCAGGACGACGGCCGCCCCGCCTACGACGTGGACACGTATGCCCACATCGACACCGCCGTGCGCGAACGCTGCCCGGACGTGATCATCAACTACTCCACCGGCGCGGTCGGCGTCGGCCGCGAAGAGCGCGTGGCCCACATCGCCGCGCTGCGCCCCGACCTGGCCGCGCTGAACATGGGCAGCATGAACTACGCCATCTACTCGGCCAAGCACAAGGCGTTCTACCACGACCACGTCTTCGCCAACCCGTTCGGCGACATCATCTACTTCCTGGAGGCGATGACCGACGCCGGCACGCGACCGGAGATGGAGTGCTTCGACACCGGCCACATCCACAATGCCACACCGCTGATC
>NZ_JAYRVJ010000279.1:0-12946 GCF_041918635.1 Promineifilum sp. (SeqCode) | reverse complement strand
TTCCAGGCGGAGACGTGCGACCAGACCGGTCTGGTGCTGCCTATCTTCGAGTACGACCACTCGCAGGGCTGTTCCATCACCGGCGGCTACGTCTACCGCGGCCAGGCGCAGCCCGAGATGACCGGCAACTACTTCGTCGCCGACTACTGCAGCGGCATCATCTGGCGGCTATTCCCGGAAGGGGAGCGCTGGCGGGCCGACCTGGTGCACGACAGCGCGCTGGTGATCTCGACCTTTGGCGAGGATGTCAACGGGGAGCTATTCCTGACGGACTACGCCCACGGCGCGATCTATCGCCTCGTCCCCGGCCCCGCGCCAACCAATTAAGAATTAGGAATTAGGAATCAGAGCCGCTCAGTGCAGCACATTCCTAATTCTTAATTCCTAATTCATAATTCCTAGATTGGGTTCAGGCGCACCTTCACGACGCCATCCTCCTCCTTGACCTCGTAGCGGCGCAGGCGGTAGATCTCGTCTTCCGGCCAGACGATCCGGCCGGTGCGCAGGTCGAAGCAGTAGTCGTGCTCGTGGCAACAGAGTCGCCAGCGGTGCAGCGAGCCTTGGCTCAGGTCGGCCGCGGCGTGCGGGCACAGGCTGTCGATGGCGTACAACTGCCCTTCATGCCGGGTCAGGATAACCTTGCGGCCGTTGACGCGGGCCGTGGTCATCTCCCCCTCACGCACGCCGGCTGCGGGAACTGTGCTGACGAATTCGTCCGAGCGGGCAGCCCCGCCTCGTTTCAGGATTGGCATGCGCTCCTTTATACCGAAAATAGGTGCTAGGGGCTAGGGACTAGGAAGAAGCTCTGTTCCCTAGCCCCTAGTCCCTGACAAAGATCATGGGGCAAACGTGCTAAAGGACACTATCGGGCGGAGCGCGTTGCGCCTATGCTAGAGGGTGGAGGGATTGTCACATGACTACCATCTTCATCCTCGGCGGCTACGGGTTGACCGGCCGCCTGCTTGCCCGCCATCTGTTCGCCCAGACCGATTGCCACCTGGTGCTGGCCGGTCGCAACCCCCAGAAGGGCCAAGCGCTGGCCGACGAACTGAACCATAACACGGGGTTCTCCCGCGTTGAAACCGCTTATGCCGACGCGGCTGACAGCTCTGGTCTGGCCCGCGCCCTGGCCGGGGCCGATCTGGCGCTGGTCGCCTCCAGCACGGCCGCCCATTGCGAATCGGTGGCGCGCGCGGCGCTGGCGGCGGGAGCCGACTATCTCGATATCCAGTACTCCACCGAGAAGTTAGCCGTCCTGCGCCGCCTGGCCCCGGAGATCGAGCGGGCCGGCCGCTGCTTCATCACCGATGGCGGTTTCCACCCCGGCCTGCCGGCGGCCCTGGCGCGCTACGTCGCGCCGCGCTTCGACCGGCTGGAGCGGGCCGCCGTCGCCAGCGTCGTCAGCGTGGATTGGGCGGCGCTCGATCTGGGCCAGGCAACCATGGAGGAATTCACTGCCGAGTTTATTGGCTTTGAGGGCCGCGTGTTCCGCGAGGGGCGCTGGCAGACACTAAACGGCATGGACATGATGCGCCCGGTCTACTTCGACTTTGGGCCGCCCTTCGGCCGGCGGGCCTGCATTGCCATGCCGCTGGCCGAGATGGAGCCGCTGCCGGAGATGCTGCCCGATCTGCGCGAGACGGGCTTCTTCATCGCTGGGTTTAACCCCATCACCGACTGGCTCGTCTCGCCCGTGGTTATGGCCGGGCTGAAGGTCGCGCCAGAACGGCTGCTGGGGCCGATGTCGCGGCTGCTGTTCTGGAGCATGCGACGCTTTGCCCGGTCGCCGTTCGGCATGGTGTTGCGCGTGGAGGCGTCGGGCCTGATCGACGGCGTCGCGCGAACGTCGACGATCAGCCTGTTCCACGAGGACGGCTACGAGTTCACGGCCATCCCGGTGACGGCTTGCATTCAGCAGTGGCTATCGGGCGAGGCGCGGCGACCGGGGCTGTGGTATCAGGCGCACATTGTGGAGCCGGCGCGCTTCCTGCGCGACATCGAGCAGATGGGGGTTCGTGTCGAGACCGACGAGAGCCTGGCGGTGGCAGTGACGGAATAGGACGTGATGAACGCGGATAGGGACGCTGATTTTCGCGGATTGGCACGTGTCGGCATATAATTCTCTCATGGCAGTCACCGAAATTCGAGCCTTCCCCGTCAATTCGACCATCGTAATGCGCAGCGCCCTGTTCGCGCTGGCCAACCTGGGCGCGGCGCTCCAGACTTACAACGAAGAGAGCGGCGTCATCGTCGCCACCGTCTCGCGCTGGCTGGGTTTCCAGAAGCAGGAGGTGGTCGTCCGCGTGCGCGCCTTCGAGCACACGTGCCAGCTCGAACTGGACGCGCCTGACGTGGATAAGGCGCGCGAACTGTTGCAGCTCATCGCCACCTACGTGCGCGACGGCGGCCGCGTGCAGGCCAACGCGACCATGCAGTGGGTCGATCTCCAGCGCCAGCAGGCCAACCGCGCCAAACGCCAGGAGTTAACCGTCAAGGCGCGCAATCTGCTGTCGGGCGGCGGGAGCGGCTCGTCGCTGCCGGCTGTCGTGGAAGAGCAATCGAACACCCTGCCCGCCGTGGTCGAGGGCGATCCGGCGCGAGCCGTCGGCCCATCGCTCGACGCGCCCATCGCCATCCCCGACAATCCCGGCGTCCTGGTGAAGAACCGCCAGAACATGCTGCTCGAACTGAAGGTCGATCCGCAGGTTTTCACTGATCGCTCCGGCTTCGTGATCATGTGCAACGTTTGCTTTACGCCGGCCCTGCGCGGCAGCGCCTTTTGTCCCAATTGCGGCCGGCCGCTGACGCTGGAGGCGGTGCAGCCGGAGATGCGCAACAACGCGCAAAAGTCGGCCAACTCCAGCCTGACTTATGGGCTGATCGGCCTGGCGCTAAACGTCGTGCCGTTGCTCATCCTGGTGCTGCCCGGCTTGCTCAACCAGACCGACGCCAGCCTACTCGACCGCATCCGCGAGACGCTGACGCCGCTGACTATCGCCCTGGCGGCGGTGCTGGGCATCCTGCCCGCCATGCTGGCCGGCTTCGGCGCGTTGCGCCAGGGGCGGCGGGCCAACTGGTACCTGAACCTACCGGCGGTGCTGGAGCAGAGCGGGCGCGGCAAGGCAGGTATGGGCGCAGCCTTGGGCTGGCTCAGCATCTACCTGGGCGTCGGCTGGATTCTGCTCATCGTTCTCGCGTTGATTTAGAACAAATGGCGACGGATTGGGGCGGATGAGAGGGATTAGGAACGGATCGCTTCCTAGTTAAGTGAGTCATCCGTCGTTTCCGTCAAAATCCGTCGCCATTTCTTCTTCAAAGGAGCGTCATTGTGGGTTACGGAATTGTGTTGTATCCCGATCCGGCGACGGAGGAAGCGGTGCGAGAGGTGTGGCAGGCGCTGGCGGCGGCCGGCGTCGATAGCTCGATGGCCGACGGCGTCATCCGGCCGCACGTCACGCTGGCCATCAGCGACCACGTCGAACTGGCTGCCTTAAAAGAGGCCACGGCCCGCTTCGCCGCCGCGCGCCAGCCCTGCCGGCTCACCCTGTCCCACATCGGCCTGTTCCCGACGGCCGAGGGCGTGCTCTTTTACGGCGTCACGCTGACTCACACGCTGCTGGAGGTGCACGGCGAGTACAGCCGCATTTTCGCCTGGCACGCCCGTCAGCCCTATGCCTACTACCGCGTCGGCGCATGGGTTCCCCACTGCACACTGGCGACGGGGCTTGCCCCGGCCCAATTCGGCGAGGCGATCGCCATCGCCCGGCGCGCAGCGCTCCCACTCTACGGCAGCGCGCACCAGCTAGGGCTGATCCACATCGCCGACGAGGGGAATGAGTCATTAGACGTTTTCCAGTTGGGCAACCCGGCATAGCCGCCAAGCCGTCGCCGGTGTACAATCCGCCCAATGTTGTTCAATAGCCAATTTACTCTCAACGGCGACGGCCCGGCGGCGGGCCGCGTCGAGCTCACTCCCGTCAACTACGGCGGCCAGGCCGTCATCGAGGGCGTCATGATGCGCGGCTCGCGGGCCTTGTCCGTGGCCGTGCGCAATCCGCAGGGCGACATCGTCGTTCACACCGAGCCGCTAGACCCGCGCATCTACGGCGGCCGGCTGGCCCGCGTGCCCTTCTTGCGCGGCCTCACACTCCTGTGGGACGCGCTGGGGCTGGGCATTAAGAGTCTGATGTTCTCGGCCGAGGTCTCGCTGCAAGAAGAGGGCAACGTGGACGCCAACGGCGATCCGGCCAAGGTGTTCGAAGGGCCGGTGCAGTGGGCGCTGGTGGCCTTCTCGCTGGCGCTGTCCGTCCTGCTATTCTTCGTCCTGCCCACCTTCGTCGCCCATCTCTTCGAACGCTGGTTGGGGCTGGCCGGGCGGGCGGTGGTGGTCAACTTCATCGAGGGGTTAATCCGGCTGGCGCTGCTGATCGGCTACATCTGGAGCATCGGCCGCATGGCCGACGTGAAGCGCCTCTTCGGCTACCACGGCGCGGAGCACAAGACGATCAACGCCTATGAG
This sequence comes from Promineifilum sp. (SeqCode), assembly GCF_041918635.1. NCBI lineage: Bacteria > Bacillati > Chloroflexota > Ardenticatenia > Promineifilales (SeqCode) > Promineifilaceae (SeqCode) > Promineifilum (SeqCode) > Promineifilum sp. (SeqCode). The sequence continues at coordinate 8,427 of NZ_JAYRVJ010000279.1, read as the reverse complement.
GCGGGCGCGGAACTAAACCCGGCATCGGTGGCCCGCTTCCCACTGGAGCACCCGCGTTGCGGCACAGCCTTCCTGCTGTCGGTCGTCGTCATTTCCATCCTGATCTACAGCCTGCTGCCGCCGCTCGACCTGCTGCCGCGCATCCTGTCGCGGCTGGTGCTGCTGCCGGTCGTGGCCGGGGTGGCCTATGAGTTCCTGAAGTTCACCGCCGCGCACCAGGGCAACGCGCTGGTGCGCCTGATCACCAAGCCCAATCTGGCAATGCAACGGCTGACCACGCGCGAGCCTGATCTGGAGATGCTGGCCGTCGCCATCGCCGCGTTCGAGAACGTGCTGGAATACGAACGCAGCCAGACGACCGTGCAATTGGGCGACACCGTGATCGCCACGTCGTCATCGTAGCACAACCTGTAGCTCGGTCATTCCTGACCGAGCACCGCCGCAGCCAGGAATGGCTGCGCTACGACTGCGCTACTGGAGCGGTAGGGGCGACTGAACGTAAGGCCCGCTCTCGTTGACGCGGATGATCGTCACCCACTTCACCCATTCCATCCCCCGTTCGCCCGGCGCGACAAGGCGGGCCGGCGCGCCGTGGCCGTGGCTCAACGGCTGGAAAGCGCCGGGCTGGTCTGGTTCGCTGCCGGGAATCACGCCCAGCGCCAGCAGATAGCCCTGCGCCGCCGGCAAAGCGAAGCGCCGCCGGTAGCCGGATACGGAGACGAAGGTGACGCTGGCCGCCTGGTCGCTCAGCCCTGCCTGCGCCAGCAACTCGCCCACGCGCACCCCCTGCCAGCGCTGGACGGAGTACCAGCCGCCGGTGCAATCGAGCGCGGCGACGAGTTCGCGCTGCGGCCCCTGGGTCAGATCAGCGTAACTCAGGCTCAACGGACGTTCGACCGCCCCCTCGACGCGCAGCCGCCACGCAGTCACGTCCACCGGCGGCGGCCGGTCGGCGATCCAACTGACGACGGGGAAGTCGCCGCCAAAGCTGCCGGTCTCATAGGAGCCGGTGAAGCGCCGCGCCGCTCCCGCCAGTCCGGCCCACGCCTTGGCCCGTCCGACGATCAGCCACAGCAACAACCCCGCGCCGGTCGCCGCCAGCCCGCCCAGAAATAGCCGCCGCCCGGTCGCGCCCTCTACGCGCCGGATGAAGCGCATGTGCCAGGCGTGCCAGAGCATGAGGAGCATGAGTGGGACGGCCACGTAGATATGCAGGCTAACCAGGCTGAAGCCGCCCAGGTAGAGGGGGCCGTTGAACGTCCACAGCAGGCCGAGGAGCAGTGTCAGTCCCAACAACGCCAGCGTGACTAAAAAGCCGACGCGCCGCCCCGTCCAGCGTTTCTTGCGCCGCCAGGCGTCGAGGATGATGTTGGCCTTCAGGAAGACGAGCAATATCAGGGCATAGGCGATGATGCCGTGCAGCCAGAGGAGCCAGGCCGCCGCCTCCCGGCCGTTGGTGAAGCCGAAGTAGCCGGTGATGGCCTGCGCCAGCAGCAGGAACAGCAGCAAAAGGTTGACCCACGGCAGTTTCATGAGCTTTTAGCCTTTGAGACCTGACAGGTTTTCTGAAACCTGTCAGGTCTAATCCAATTCTAGTGTAAAATGTCGCCCCATGTCGATCACGCCTTCACAATCACTCACCGTCTCGATCAGCGTGCCGGCCACCAGCGCCAACCTGGGCCCCGGCTTTGACTGCCTGGGCCTGGCGCTCGATCTGCGCAACGAGGTCGTCGTCTCCAGCGCGGGGCCGCTGTTGCTCTACAACGACGAGCGGCCGACCCGCTACGAGGTCGCCGTTGACGGCATCGACGCCGACAAGGTGCCGACCGACCGGAGTAATCTGCTGATAGGGACGGCCGAGACGCTCTTCCGGGCGGCGGGGCGGCGGCCGGCAGCGCTGGCGGTGCGCATGACCAACCGCATCCCGGTGGGCAGCGGGCTGGGCAGCAGTTCCTCGGCCATCGTGGCCGGGCTGGCGGCGGCCAACGCCGTGGTCGGCGGTGGCTTTACGGAGCGCGAGTTGCTGCGCATGGCTGTGGCGCTGGAGGGACATCCCGATAACGTCGCGCCGGCCATGCTGGGTGGACTGGTGCTGGGCATTCTGCCGGACGCGGACGCCGGGCCGGCGGAACTCATCGTCCGGCGCATGGAGCCGCCGCGGCTGTCGGCCGTGGTCGTCCTGCCGGACTTCTGGCTGCTGACCTCGGAGGCGCGGGCCATCTTGCCGCCCGCGCTCTCGCGCGCCGACGCCATCTTCAACACCAGTCGTTTTGGCCTGCTGCTGCACGCCCTGAACGGCGGCGAGTATGACTGCCTGCGGGTGGCGATGGCCGACCGGTTGCACCAGCCCTACCGGCTGGCGCTCATCCCGGGCGCGACGGCGGCCTACGAGGCGGCCTACGAGGCCGGCGCCCTGGGTGTGGCCCTGAGCGGCGCGGGGCCGAGCCTGCTGGCTCTGACGGCCACCGACCAGGAGGTCATCGGCCGGGCCATGGCCGGCGCCTTCGCCGCCGCCGGGCTATCCAGCCGGATGTGGATTCTGGAGCCGTCGGCCGAAGGCGCACGGGTGGCGGTTGGTTCGTAGTCAGGCGACTCATCGCCGTTCTTTATTACAGAGGCAAGGACGGCGATGAGTCGTCTGACTACGAACAAGCGGCAGTAACCTATCGCCATTACTCATCTAATTTGCTACACTCCGCAAGCGACAACGGGCTCACGGGCAAAGCGACCATACACAGCATAGATTCCACAAATGTCCCGCTGAACACCTGCATCATCAACTAAACACGCAGCGAATAGACGAGGCTTCTCCTAAGCAAGCTCGTTACTACCACATTCCCAAGGAGAAATGCATGGATAAGGCCACACTACTGGATTGGTACCGTCAAATGGTACTGGTTCGTCGTTTCGAGCAGAAGTGCGCCGAGCTCTACCAACTGGGCAAGATCGGCGGCTTTTTGCATCTCTACATCGGCCAGGAGGCCACGGCCGTCGGCTCCATCGGCGCGCGCCGTTCTCAGGATCACGTCATCACCGCTTACCGCGACCACGCCCATGCCCTGATCGCCGGAGCCGATCCCAAGGCGCTCATGGCTGAATTGCTGGGCAAGGCTACCGGCGTTAGCAAGGGTAAGGGCGGCTCGATGCACCTGGCCGACGTCAGCCACAACTATTGGGGCGGCTACGGCATCGTCGGCGGCCACATTCCGCTGGGCACGGGGCTGGCGCTGGCCGAGAAGTATAAAGAGACGGACGCGGTCGTGCTCTGCTACATGGGCGACGGCTCCACCAACATCGGCTACTTCCACGAATCGCTCAACATGGCCGGCGTCTGGGACTTGCCCATCATCTACATCGTGGAGAACAACAAGTACGGCATGGGCACGTCGGTGGAGCGCGCCTCGGCCGCGCCGGACATGGTCACCAAAGCGGCTGGCTACGCCATCCCCGCCAGGAAAGTCAATGGGATGGACGCCATCGAGGTCTACAACGCCACACGCGAGGCCATCGACGCCATCCACGGCGGCCAGGCTCCGCAATTCCTGGAAGTCATCACCTACCGCTACGAAGGTCACAGCATGGGCGACCCGCTGCGCTATCGCACCAAGGACGAGGTCGAGAAGTGGCGCGGCGACGACCCCATCGGCATCCTGGAGCGGAAGATCTTCGACGAGAAGTTCGCCACCAAGGAAGAGTTGGAGCAGATCGACGCCGCGGTGGAGAAAGTGATCGAGGAGGCGGTGGCCTTTGCGGAAAGCTCGCCGTTTCCGGAGCCGGAAGCGTTGTTCAAAGATATTTACGTGGAAGAGTAAGAAGAATCATCCGCAGATTTCGGAGATTAAGCAGATTATTCAGGAGCAAGAATGGCACTGATTACCATGCGGCAGGCAATTACCGATGCCCTGCGCGAGGAAATGCACCGCGACGAGCGGGTGTTCATTATGGGGCAGGAAGTGGGTGTGTGGGGCGGTACGTATGCCGTCACCCGCGGCTTTTACGACGAGTTCGGGCCGAAGCGCATCCGCGACACGCCCATCTCGGAGATGGCGATTGGCGGCGTCGCGGTCGGCGCGGCGATGAATGGGCTGCGGCCGGTGGCCGAGTTCATGACTATCAACTTCGCCTTCCTGGCGCTCGACGCTATCGTCAACCACGCGGCCAAGATCCACTACATGTTCGGCGGGCAGATGAGGGTCCCGGTCGTCTACCGCGCGCCGGGCGGCGGCGGCCGGCAGCTGGGCGCGACCCACAGCCACACGCCCGACGCCATCTTCGCCCACTTCCCCGGCCTGAAGGTCGTCTCGCCCAGCACACCCTACGACGCCAAGGGGCTGCTGAAGGCGGCTATTCGCAGTGACGACCCGGTCTTCTTCATCGAGCATCACACGCTGTACCAGATTCGCGGCGAAGTGCCGGAAGGGGACTACGTCGTGCCCATCGGCGTTTCGGATATCAAGCGGCAGGGCACGGACGTGACCATCATTGCCTATGCCCAGGGCTTGCAGGTGGCGCTGGAGGCGGCAGCGGCGCTGGCTAAAGAGGGCATCGAGGCCGAAGTCGTCGACCTGCGTAGCCTGCGCCCGCTCGATATGGGCCCGGCGCTGGAGTCATTCCGCAAGACGTTCCGGGCGGTCATCGTCGAGGAGGGGTATCGCTCCTATGGCGTCGGCGCGGAGGTTGCCGCCCGGCTTCAGGAGGAGGGGTTCGATTACATGGACGCGCCCATCAAGCGCGTCGCCCAATTCGAGGTTCCCTTGCCCTATTCGCGCCAACTGGAACAGTCGGCGCTCATCAATAAGGATCGTGTCATCGCGGCGGTGAAGGAGGTTTTGTAATGGCCGACTTTATTGTCATGCCCAAGCTGGGCTTTGATATGCGCGAGGGCGTGCTGAATACCTGGTTGAAGCAAGTCGGCGACTCGATCAGCAAGGGCGAGGTCGTCGCCGAGATCGAATCGGACAAGGCCACGCTGGAACTGGAAGCGCAGGTCGCCGGGACGCTGTTGCAGTTGCTGCACAACCCGGGCGACGTGGTGCCAGTTGGGGCCAATATGGCGATCGTCGGACAGCCGGGCGAGGACGTGTCCGGTCTGGCGGGCGACGGCGCCGCTGCGGCCCCGGCGCCGGAAACGCAACCAACCCTGACACCGGCGGCCGACGCCGCGGCCCCCGCGCCCGCCCCGGGCGAGGCAGAATCCATGACTGCGCCGGCCACCGCCCAACCCGCGGCCCCCGCCGCGCCTGCCCCGGCGGCCGCGCCCGAGGCCGCGCCGGACGAGACGCTGCCCGGTGGGGTGAAGGCCACGCCAGTCGCCCGCCGCATGGCCGAGGAGAAGGGGATCAACCTGCTCCAGGTGCAGGGCAGCGGCCCCGAGGGGCGCATCCGCAAGGCGGACGTCGAGTCATTTGTAGCCGCGCCACGCCCGGCCGCGCCGGCTCCTGCGGCACAGGCGGCTACGCCCGTTCCGGCGCAGCCGGCCGCGCCCGCACCCGTCGCCGAAGGCCCTGACAGCGAATCCATCCCAACCTCACGCCTGCGCCAGGCCATCGGCCGGCGGATGGTCGAGAGTAAGACCACCGTGCCCCACTTCTACGTGACCACGGAGATTGACATGGCCCCGGCGCTGGCATTGCGCAAGCAGATCAACGAATCGCTGCCCGACGAGCAGAAGGTGACGGTCAACGACTTGATCGTGAAGGCTGCCGCGCTGGCCTTGCGCGACTTCCCCAATCTGAATGCAGCCTTTGCCGGCGACCACATTGTGCGCCACAAGCGCATCAACGTTGGTTCGGCCGTGGCGGTGGAGGGTGGGCTGCTGACGGTGGTACAGAAGGACACCGACAGCTCTACGCTCTCCAAGGTCGCCGCCGATAACAAGGCCATGATCGCCCGCGCCCGCGAGGGCAAGATGCGCCCCGACGACGTGGAGGGCGGTACGTTCACCGTCAGCAATCTCGGCGCGTTTGAGGTCGATCACTTCATCGCCATCATTAACCCGCCCGATGCGGCCATTCTGGCCGTCGGGTCGGCGCGGGAAGTGCCGGTGGTAGTCGATGGGCAACTGGCGGTCGGCACGCGCATGAAAGCCACCATCTCGGCCGACCATCGCGTGACCGACGGCGCGGAAGCGGCGCGCTACATGCAACGCCTCAAGGCGCTGTTGGAGCAGCCCATGCGCCTGCTGTTGTAAAAGTTTATGGTAAAGCTGCCATCTCGACGGGGATGGGGTATACTACGCGGTCAATAACCCTGCTTACCATTGGGATAGACGTATGGCCCAGATTCTTGTCATTGACGACGACGACTTGGTGCTGCGTACCTTGCAGCGCGCGCTGAAGATGTACGAGCACCAGGTCATGACCGCCAGCAGCGGCATCGAAGGCATGCAACTGGCCCGGCGACACCGGCCCGACCTGTTCATCCTGGACATCATGATGCCCGGCGTGGACGGATATCAGGTTTGCCGGCAGATTCGCGGCGACCCATTGCTTCAAGACGTGCCGGTGCTCTTCCTGACCGCCAAGGCCAAGGATGAGGACAAGATCGAGGGCTTCCGCGCCGGCGGCGACGATTACCTGGTCAAGCCGTTCAACATGCAGGAGTTGGAGTTGCGCGTGAAGGCCATCCTGCGCCGCGCCGCGCCGGAGAAGCCTGAGCCGGAGGTGCCGGCCAACGAGGTGACGGTTGGCAACGTCGTGCTCGACTGCCGCACCTTCAAGGTGATGACACCCTACCAGACCGTGCTGCTGACCAACGTCCAATTCGACCTGCTCTACCACCTGATGAGCCATGCCGATCAGGTGTTCAACAGCCAGCAGTTGTTGCAAGACGTATGGGACTATCCGCGCGATACGGGCAGCCCGGAGTTGGTGCGGGCGCACATCAAGAACCTGCGCGAGAAGATCGAGCCGGCGCCCAGCGATCCCATCTACATCAAGACGATCCAGGGTCACGGCTACTCCTTCTCCTCCGAGGCGACGCGTGGATAGAGACGTGGGCGGCGAGTTGGCTGGCCGGCTCACGCCGGTGCTCCCCAGGAGCGCGGCGGGGGTGGCGGGCGCGCCGCCGGCAGGCGCAGCGCCCGCTCCGGCACGCCCCTTGCCCGTACCGGCCGAACGCGGACCGACCGGCGCGGTCGCGACCGGTGCGGTCGCCCACATCCTCGTCGTCGATGACGAGGCCGACATCGCCGAGTCGCTGGCCGACTTCCTCTCGCGCAAAGAGGGGTATCGCGTCGAGATCGCGCGCGACGGTCACGAGGCTATCGCCGCCCTGGAGCGCGCCATCAGCAGCGCCCGGGAGATCGACCTGGTGCTGCTGGACATGCGGATGCCCGGCCTCTCCGGGCTGGACGTACTCGACTGGATTCGCAAGCGCCCCGACTTGCGCTATGTACGCGTTGTGCTGCTGACGGCCGCGGCCAGCAACGACGAGAAGGTCCAGGCGCTATCGGCCGGGGCCGACGACTACATCACCAAGCCCTACTACATGCAGGAGTTGCTGGCCCGCGTCAAGACCATCCTGCGGACGCAGCAGCTCGAGAAGCAACTCCACCACCAGAGCCGCCAGTTGGCCGCGCTGAACCGCATCAGCCAGGCGGTGGCGGCGACACTGGAGACGGGCCAGGTCTACGCGACGACGGTGCGCGGCGTGGACGCCATCCTTGACGTGGAAATGGCGGCGATCCTGACGGTGGAGGGCGGCAAGCTGCATTGCCAGTACGTTCGCCACTACAAGGGGGCCATTCCCGCCCATATCTTCCCCGCGGCCGACAAGGGCCAAGGCGTGTTAGGGCTGGCCTGGAGCGAGCAGCAGACGCTTTGCCTGAACCACACCGCCAACGACCCGCGCTATGACCCGACCCGCGACTCGCCCATCGGCTACAACGTCCGCTCCATGCTGGCGACGCCGCTGACGGTGCGCGGCCGGCTGGTGGGCGTGCTGGCCGCCTACAACAAGCGCGATGGCGAGTTCAGCGACGTGGATGTTGACCTGTTCGCCTCCCTGGCCAGCTCGGCCAGCGAGGCGATGGAAAACGCCTGGCTGTTCCAGAAGTTCCGGCTGCGTCATCAGGAAGTGCTGGAAGGGCGCGATACCCTTCAGGCGCTCATCGACGGCATCCCCCACCCCATCTACACCATCAGCGACGACTGGAAGCTGGTCGCCGTCAACAAGAGCAAGTCAGACGAGTTGGGTGTAACGCCCAGCGCGTTGACCGGTCAGGTGTGCTTCCGCGTGTTCTACAACCGGCAGCAACCCTGTGAGCATTGCTCGGTGGCCTTGACGCTGAGCGACAAGGCGGAGCAGCATTGGCCGGTGCGCTGGATAGGCGAGGATCATCTGCCGCGGGAGTGGGATGTCAGCGCCTACCCCGTGCCCGGCAAGCAGGTCAGTTCGGCCCGCGCCGTGCTGCTGTGGCAAGACAAG
>NZ_JAYRVJ010000278.1:0-8143 GCF_041918635.1 Promineifilum sp. (SeqCode) | reverse complement strand
GCCCGCTGGGATGAGCAGACGGTGACGCTGCAAAACGGCGACCTGAGCTGGCCGGTGAAGCCGGGCGAGTTAGGCATGACCCTCGACGCCGCGGCCACTGCCCGCAGCGCCGCCGATAAGGGACGCTCCCTGTCCGGGTTACGCGACCTGCCGGCCGCGCGCGGGGACTGGTTCCAGGTTGCGCCCGTCTGGCGCTATGACCCGGCCGTCGCCGAGCGGACGCTGGTCGCGCTGGCCCCACAATTGGCTGTGGCCCCGGTCAACGCCGGCCTCGACGTGGTCGATGGCCGCGCCGTGGCGATCCCAGCTGTCGAGGGGCGTGAACTCGACCTGACGGCGACGCTGGCCGCGTTGGAGGCTGATCCCGGCGGCGTCCTGGGCGCGGGGCAACTGACGCTGGCCGTTCGCCCCGTGCCGGCCACCGTGCAAGACGTGTCGGCCGCCGTGGACGAGGCTAACCGCCTGCTGACGACGACTGTCACCCTGGAGGCGTATGATCCGGTGCGCGATCAGCGCTTCAGCTGGCCGGTCGAGCCGCGCGTCTGGAGCGAGTGGCTGACGCTGGCCGTCGATCCCACCGGCGCGACGCCGTATACGTGGGCGCTGGACAAGCAGATCGCCGCCGCTTATCTGGACACGCTGGAGGCGGAGCTAGGCGATGGGCGCTACCTGGACGAGGAGGCCGCGCCGGCCGCGCTGAGCGAGGCCATCCGGGCGCAGCAGCCCGCGGCCGTCGCGCGTATCTATCACCCGGAGCGCCGCCACACCGTCCAGTCGGGCGAGACGCTGTCGAGCATCGGCTACGACTACGGCATTCCCTACCCGTGGATTCAGCAGGCTAACCCCGGCGTCGACGCGCTGAGCGTGGGGCAGGAGCTCGTCATCCCGTCGCCCGACGTGCTGCTGCCGCTGCCGCCCGCGCCGAACAAGCGCATCGTGGTCAACATGACCGAGCAGCGCACGCGGGTCTATGAGAACGGCGCGCTCAAGTGGGAGTGGCCGTCCAGCACCGGCATCGCCAGCAGCCCGACCGCGCCGGGCGTCTTCCAGATTCAGTCGCACGAACCCAACGCCTACGCCGGCAACTGGGACCTGTGGATGCCGTCCTTCATGGGTATCTACCGCCCCGTGCCCACGTCGGACTTCATGAACGGCTTCCACGGCTTCCCGACGCGCGGCAACGCCCAACTGCTGTGGACGGGCGACCTGGGCCACCGGGTGACCTACGGCTGCATCCTGCTCAGTTCCGAGAACGCGGAGTTGTTGTATCAGTGGGCTGAGGATGGAGTGGTGGTGGAGGTACAGCGGTAAAACGCCTATTCGCTGAAACCATTGCAATAACTTACAAAATATTGTAAGTTATTGTAATGATTTTCGATGAATTACTTGGGTTGCTGGGTCAAGCGCCCATTTTCGACACGGGCTTCTTGTTGGCCGGCCAGCAGAATCCCGCCTACATCCAGCGTCAACTGACCGAGTGGGTGCGTACGGGCAAGTTGTGGCAACTGCGGCGCGGCCTGTACGCGCCCGCGCCACCCTACCAGAAAGCTGCACCTCATCCCTTTCTCGTCGCCAATCGGATGGTTCCCGGCTCCTACGTCAGTTTGCAGAGTGCCCTGGCCTACTATGGGCTTATCCCGGAGTACGTCCCGGCCGTGACCAGCGTCAGCGCCCGCCGGCCGGGACGCTGGATGACGCCCGTCGCCCTGTTCATTTATCACCGGATCGCGCCGGCATTGCTCTTTGGCTACGAACGGCTAATCGTTGGCGAGGATCAGACAGCGTTTGTCGCCTTCCCGGAGAAGGCGCTGCTCGATCTGGCGTACCTACAACCGGGTGGCGACACGCCAGGCTATCTGTCGTCGCTGCGCCTGCAAAATCTGGAGCAGCTTGACCTGGATCGACTAGGTCATCTGGCCGAACGCGCCGCCAAGCCCAAGCTGCGCCGCGCGGCCGATGTTATCATTGAACTGGCGCGTCAAGAGCAAAGTATGTACGAGACCCTGTGAAAGAGTATCTGAAGGAACTGGTCGCTGCTGCCGGCGATCCCTTACGTGGCCGGCATATGGCGCGCGAGTATCTGCAATCGCGCATTTTACTCAGTCTTCAGGGCAGCGGCGCCATGATCCCCCTTGCTTTCCATGGGGGCACGGCGCTGCGCTTCCTGTTTCAATTGCCGCGCTTTTCCGAAGACCTTGACTTCGCCTTGGAACGGCCTCATGCTTCCTACGATCTTCGTCGTTACTTACAGGCAATCACCGCCGACCTGACCGCGGAGAATTATCCGGTTGAGTTGCGCGTTAGCGAGCAACAGCCCGTTCACAGCGGGCAGATTCGGTTTCGCGGCCTGCCACGCGAGCTAGGATTGCCGGCGCTACGCGACGAAACGCTGATGATCAAAATCGAGGTAGATACCCGGCCACCCGCTGGAGCCGGGCTCGACGTCAGCGTTGTTCGGCGCCACAGCTTGCTTCGTCTTCAGCATCATGACAAGGCCTCGCTGCTGAGCGGCAAGCTGCACGCGATTCTCCAGCGCCCCTATACCAAGGGGCGCGACTTGTTCGACCTGATGTGGTATCTCACTGATTCTGCATGGCCTTCACCCAATCTTACATTACTCAACAATGCCCTACTGCAAACCGGGTGGACAGGCGAAAAGGTAACGGCCGCCAACTGGCGCAAGATCATTAGAGAGAGATTGCGACAACTGGACTGGACGGCAGTGGTAGCCGATGTCCGACCATTCCTGATGGAGCCGCACAACGCTGATCTACTGGAATTTGATACTTTCGGGCGACTGCTCGCCACTCATTCCGACGAACGCACATAATAGCAGCCTGTGAATGAGTCACTGATCGATTCTGTCCCCCGGGCGACCCTGTGCTATTATCCCGTTGAATCGTATCGCTAGACGGAGACGCCATGCCCACCCGAGCCCAACTAGAGCACGCCATCGCCGTACAGGAGAGCCTACGCGGAACCATCGATGACGCCGTCCTCGACGCCACCCTCGACGCGCTGCGCCGCCAACTGGCAGAACTGGAGCCGGCGGCCGAGCCTCAGCAGCGCCGTGTCCTGGCGACCATCCTTTTCGCCGACCTGGCCGGCCACACCGCCCTGATGCACGGCCGCGACCCAGAAGAGATAGATGAGATCATCGACCCGGCGCTGAAGCGGTTGGCTCAGTCCGTGGCGCGCCACGGCGGGCGCGTCGTGCGCTACCAGGGGGACGGCTTCAAAGCCGTCTTCGGCCTGCCCACGGCGCAGGAGAACGACCCCGACAACGCCGTGCGCGCCGGGCTGGATATTCTCGTCACCGGCGCGGCCATCGCCGCCGAACTGGAAGCGGAGCGCGGCCTGCGCGGCTTCGCGGTGCGCGTCGGCATCGACAGCGGCATGGTGCTCATCGGCGGCGTCACCGAGGGCGAGGATGCCGTTACCGGCCTGCCGGTGAATCTGGCTGCCCGGTTGGAGAGCGCCGCCGCGCCCAACACTGTGCTCATCTCCCACCATACCTATCAACACGTTCGGGGTGTTTTCGACTTGCAGGTGCTACCGGCTGTGGAGGCCCGGGGCTTTCCCGAGCCTGTGCCCGTTTATCGCGTCCTGCGGGCCAAATCGCGCTCGTTCCGCACGCGGCGGCGCGGCGTAGAGGGCGTGGAGACGCGCATGATCGGCCGCGACACCGAGATGGCCGCGCTGCAGCAGATGTTCCATGAGACGACGGCCGGCCACTTCCGCGCAGCCATCGTTGTCGGTGAGGCCGGATTGGGCAAATCGCGCCTGCTCTACGAGTTCGAGAACTGGGGCGACTTGCAACCGGTCAACGTCCAGCTTTATCGAGGTCGCGCCCGGCAGGAGACGCAGCACCTGCCTTTCGGGCTGCTGCGTGACGTCTTCATCTTCCGCTGCGGTATCTTTGACGACGATCAACCACCAACGGTGCGCGAGAAGCTGGTTGCTGGCTTCCGCGGGGTGCTGGGCGATGACAAGGCCGAGATCGCGGCCCCTTTGGTGGGTCACCTGATCGGCTACGACTTCAGCGCCAGTCCTCACGTCCGGCCGCTGTTAGGCGATGCTCGCCAACTGCGCGATCAGGCGCTCCAACATCTGACGGCCTACTTCCGCGCCGCTACCCTGCGCCGGCCGTTGCTACTGCTGCTCGAGGATCTGCACTGGGCCGACGACAGCTCGCTAGATGTCATCGAATCGCTGGCCGCCGCCCTGCGCGATCAGCCGGCGTTTATCCTGGGCGCGGCGCGGCCTTCGTTCTACGAACGCCGTCCCGATTGGTTGGCCAAACGGCCCGGCTTCCGGCGCATTGATCTGGCCCTGCTGGGCGAGGACATGAGCGGCCGGTTGGTGACCGAGATCCTGCAGAAAGCTGAGAATGTCCCCGACCGCCTGCGCGATCTCATCGTCGCTCGCGCCGAGGGCAACCCCTTCTACGTCGAGGAACTGATCAAGATGCTCATCGAGCAGGGCGTCATCAGGCGCGACGAGGCAGGCGGGCCGGAGGATGGCGAGCGGTGGCAGGTGTACATGGATCGGCTGGACGATGTCCACGTGCCGGCGACGTTGACTGGCGTGCTGCAAGCTCGGCTCGACAGCCTGCCCGTCGTCGAGCGGGAGACGTTGCAGCGCGCCTCGGTCGTCGGCCGTCTGTTCTGGGACGCGGCTGTGGCCTACGTCGCCGAAACCGAGCCGGAGTCGGTCGAGCCTCTCTGGTCGGCGCTGGGGCGGCGCGAGTTGGTCTATCCACGCGAAGAGACCGCCTTCGAGGGCACGCATGAATACGTCTTCAAGCATGCCCTGCTCCGTGATGTGACCTACGAGAGCGTATTGCGGCGGCTCCGGCGCACCTATCATCGCCGCTCCGCTGAGTGGCTCATCTACGCCGGCGGCGACCGCGTCGACGAGTTTGCCGACCTTATTGCCGCCCACTATGCCGCTGCTGGCGACGAACACGACGAAGCCCGCTGGCAGGCGCGCGCCGGCAAGCATGCCGCTGCCCGCTTTGCGCTGCCGGAGGCCGAACGCGCCCTGAGCCGGGCGCTGCGCCTGCTGCCGCCGGCGGCGGCCGCCGAGCGCTACGATTTGCTGCTCGAACGCGAAGCGATTTACCATATCCAGGGACGGCGCGATGTGCAGGACGCCGACCTGACCAGCCTGTCTGCACTGGCAGCTGAGTTAGGCGACGCCGACCGCCTGGCCGAGGCCGCTTTGCGCCGCGGCTTCTATAGCAATGCCACCGGCGACCTCGCCGCGGCGACAGTGGCGGCTGCAGCAGCCGAACGCCAGGCTCGCGACGACGACCTTCCCCGCCGGGCCAGAGCGCATCTCATCATGGGTCACGCCCATCGCGCTCAGGGCGAGTACGAGCCGGCGCGCCACCACCTGGAAACGGCGTTGAACCTGGCCCGGCGCGGCGGCGCGCGCGATATCGAATCGGAAGCGTTGCGCTCGCTGGGTATCACGGCGCAGGAGCAGGGCGACCTCATCAGCCTGCGCGGCTATTTCGATCAGGCGCTGACCCTGGCGCGCGAATCGGGCGACCGGCGCAGCGAGCGCCGGACGCTCAACAGCCTGGGCGTACTGGAGGAGAATGAGGCTAACTACGACGTGGCGCGGGCTTACTTTGAGCAGTCGTTGGAGATAGCCCGGGCCATTGGCGACCGTACGGGCATCAGCACCGTCATCGGCAATCTCGGCGTGACGGAAATGGACACTGGCAATCTGGCTGCTGCCCGCACATGCTTTGAAGAGGCGTTGAGCATCACGCGCGAGACCGGCGACACCATCGGCATCAACGTCTGGCTGCTAAACCTGGCCTTTGTCATGGCGACCGAAGGGGATACCGAGGTCGCTCTCGCTCTCTACGAAGAGGCCCGGCAGGGTGTCGAGGCCGCCGGCGACCGGCCGACCCTGGGCTACGTGCTGACCGGTATGGGCCGCGTCCTGCTGGAGGCTGGTCGCGCTCCTGAGGCCACCGTTCCCCTGCGGGCCGCCCTGACATTACGTGAGGAGATGGCCCAGGTTCACTTGCTGCCGGAGACCCAGATATACCTGGCTGAGGCTCTGACCTACACCGGCGATAGGGCCGAGGCCCTGACCTATCTGGAGGCAGCGCTGCCCCGTCTGTTAGCCGAAGGGCTGGAGACCCACGAGGATACCCAGCGCGGCCTATGGGCGGCTTATCAGACGTTGACCGCCGCGGGCGATGCGCGGGCGCCGGAGGTACTCGCTCGCCTGCAAAGCGAGATCGAGGCCGTCACCGCCCGCATGCCGGCCGACGCCCGCCAGCGCTACCGCGACATGCATGCCTGGAGGCGAGAGAGCGTACGCCTGGCGGCCGAACGGGGGACGACGGCTGCATAGTCCATGAGCCTTGTGGCGTTGTTTTCGCTGTTTGGGCTGCGGGGGATTATCATTGGCCCATGTCCCCATCAACCCCCTCTCCCGAACCAACAACGGCCCCCTACGGCTCCTGGGCTTCGCCCATCTCCACCGACCTGGTATTGACCGGCAGCGTCTTTCTGTCGCAGCCGCTCATCGACGGCGACGCGATCTACTGGATCGAGGGGCGCGCGCAGGAGGCCGGCCGCAACGTCATCGTCCGCTGGACGGCCGCCGCCGGCCCCGAAGATGTGACGCCCGCCTCCTTCAACGCTCGCACCCGCGTCCATGAGTACGGCGGCGGCGACTACACCGTCTCGGCCGGCGTCGTCTACTTCGCCAACTTCGCCGACCAGCGCCTCTACCGGCAGCGGCCGGGCGAACCGCCGGAACCGCTGACGCCCGAGGCGGCGCTGCGCTACGCCGACATGCAGCTCGACGCGCGACGCGGCCGGCTGCTCTGCGTCCGCGAAGACCACCGCGAGGCGGGGCGCGAGGCGGTCAATACCCTTGTCGCCGTCCCGCTGGGCGGCGGCGAGCAGACGGTGCTGGTCGAAGGCAACAACTTCTACAGCACGCCGCGCCTCAGCCCCGACGGCGGCCAGCTGGCCTGGCTGACGTGGAACCACCCCAACATGCCCTGGGATGGCACGGAACTGTGGCTGGCCGACGTGGCCGGTGACGGCTCGCTGAGCAATCAGCGGCTGGTGGCCGGCGGCGTGCGCGAATCCATCTACCAGCCGGAATGGTCGCCGGCCGGCGTGCTCCACTTCATCTCCGACCGTACCGGCTGGTGGAATCTCTACCGGCTGGACGAGGCCGGCCCCGAGGCGCTCCACCCGTTAGAGGCGGAGTTCGGCCAGCCGCAGTGGGGCCTGGCCCATTCGACCTATGACTTCGTCTCGCCAGAGACGATCATCTGCGCCTACATCCAGAAGGGCGAGGTGACGATGGCCCGGCTGGACACGGTCGCGGGCCGCCTGATCTCGCTGGACTTGCCCTACACCCTCATCTACGCCTCCTATGGCCACCTGCGCGCCGACGACCGCCAGTTTGTCTATCTGGGCGGTTCGCCGACGGAGGCCCCGGCCATCGTCCGCGTTGACCTGGCGACAGGCGGCTACTCCGTCTTGCGCCGCGCGACGGACATCCGGGTCGAAGCCGGCTTCCTGTCCATCCCCCGGCTGGTGGAGTTCCCCACCGAGAACGGCCTGACCGCCTACGGCTACTTCTACCCGCCGCACAACCGGGACTTCGTCGCCCCGGCCGGCGAACTGCCGCCGCTGATCGTTACCAGCCACGGCGGCCCGACCTCGGCCACCAACGCCGTGCTCAGCCTTAACCGGCAGTACTGGACGAGCCGCGGCTTCGCCATCCTCGACGTGGACTATGGCGGCAGCACCGGCTACGGCCGCCCCTACCGCGAGCGGCTGAACGGCAACTGGGGCATCGTGGACGTGCATGACTGCATCAACGGCGCGCGCTGGCTGGTGGAGCAGGGGGTGGTGGACGGCGACCGGCTCATCATCCGCGGCGGCAGCGCCGGCGGCTACACCACGTTGTGCGCCATCACCTTCCACGACGTATTCAAGGCCGCCGCCAGCCACTTCGGCGTCAGCGACGTGGAGGCGCTGGCCAAGGACACGCACAAGTTCGAGTCGCGCTACCTCGACTCCATGATCGGCCCCTACCCGGCGCAGCGCGAGCGCTACGTGGCCCGCTCGCCCATCCACGTCGCCGACCGCTG